>NZ_JADBTR010000102.1:0-69774 GCF_020246065.1 Microcystis sp. M144S2 | reverse complement strand
TTTGCTGAATAAATCTAAAAACCTTGTTGGGTAAAACTTTTAGACTTTTTGTCAATCAAAAAGTACCAGGTATGGGAGTGATCAGGGGGAAAATTCCGGGACTTTTTCCCTAAAAATTAGGTAATTGGCCACCTCAAAACCAGTAAAACCCCACACCCCACACCCCACACCCCACACCCCACACCCTGCCCCCACCGAAAAACTTTTTCAGCAGACCCTATTTAGGCCGTCTTACCAGTCTCGATGCTCCCTTAGACAGGGTGGCACAGATCGAATAAGTTATTCGAGGGACTAGGGGAAAAAGACTGTTTTGCTGGCAATAGTCAGCATTCCTGTCCCCAAAATGCCGACAATGCTAAGGAATCCAATGGTGGTAATGTTGACTCGTGCGTTGAGATCGTCAACCTGCTTTTCTAGTCGCGTAACTTTGGCATCTAAGGCCTTAATATCCCCTTTAATTTCTCCACTCTATCAATATTTTCTCGGTCGAGCATTTCTACTCTAGAATGAAAGATATTGCCATCCCCGTTAGGGAATTTCTCAGAAACTTGAGGTATATTAAGTGTGACATAATCACAGTTTCGCATTTAACCTTCATAACCTAGAATATGAATATCATTGACGCTTTAAATCTCAAAAAACCCCAAGATTACCCCTCTAGAGAAGCTTATCAGCAAGACGTTGTCAAAGCGGTACAGGTATTGATGCGTCTAGGTATTATGGATAGTCCCTCGGCCGATTTAACCGCTTCCCTAGACTCTATCCTTGAGAAATTACAAGAGGATGAACTGGCTATCTACGGTAGAAAACGCAGTAAACAAGAAATTATCGCCGATTTAAAGCAAGTTAATAGTGAAATTGTCGAACTCGATCGAGAAATAGCTGACTTGGAATGGCAAATTGCCCTCAAAAAAGCTGAAATATCTGTTAATGAAACATCTTAGGGGTTTTTATCTTGATTCTGGTTCGGTTTCTCCAAACTGAGAGCAATAATCATCAAGACGGTTTTCCAGAAGCATCCTTAAGAGTTTAATAATAATTAGGGCTACGATCGCTAAGGGGATATTGCTGCCAAAGGTAATTCCGATCACCCCTTCCACTATATCTGCTGTCGTTCTCGTCGCTCTTCGATGATAAAAATGACAAAATTTTGCCTTAAAAGTCGGTGATTCAGTAGCTGTCTCGGCAATTTCTGCTAGTCCTTTCAGTTTTTCTGGTGTATCGTAGGAAGTATATTCATTCTCCAGTTGTCTGCGCTGCTCTTCCAACTGACGACGACGCAGACGAGCAGACTCTAAACGGCGCTGAAAAGCTTCCAGTTCTTCTAATTCATTAAAAGTGTTCATGGGCGATAAAATTTTTGGGTAAGAGCAGGGCTTTCGTTGTGTAGCAATTCATTCTTCATATTCTGATTTAACAACACCTGGTTTTAGTTAATTCGCATAATTCCGCCGTTTGTTGAGCATTGAGGGGAAGGGGAGAGATCCCTGCAACGTGCTGATGATAGGCTTCTAACATAGGTCTATTGTCTCCTAGTCTTCACTTGTGACGGTTTCTTCCTAGGTTACTGGATCTTTGCTAGTCTCTGAATTTCTAGGTTAGTGAGACATGACTTTGCTGTGTGGGCGTCATCTCAACATTTGCAGAAATACCGACCATCAGGAATTATCAGTCACTCTTAACTCAGTACAAATATATTAATAACTGCCTGTAAGCATCCCACCGAAAAACTAATGCGCGGGGGGTTTGGGGGGTTCTACCCCCCAAAAGCTTGGATTGAGTAATAAAATCGAAATTAATACCAATTCTCCAAAGTCTGACTACAGAAGTTTAATCCCCCTAAATCGCCCTTAAAAAGGGTGACTTAAATTCGATGTGTAGTTTTCATTTAGAGAAATGGTATAACGCAGGATTTCAGCAGTTCAATCAGAGAATGAGAGAATGAACGTTATAACCACCGACCATGGTTCCCAGTAAGCTAACCGCACCCTGGGGGGAGATAACGATCGAACCTATAATGGAGGGTTCTTCGTTACTTGGTATGGTTCGATAGGGTGGCATAAATCGACTAAATCCTTATCTGGCAAGAGATTTAATTGATTAGTTCGCTCTAGATCAAAAACAATTGACAAAAATCGCTAAATGCCTTTCTCTATAAGGGTTCCATCCCTTATAACCCTCGTCCATTGCATAACACAAACCGAAGAGCCTAATAAACTTCATCGTGAGTCCCAATTGACTCCAAAAGAATTGCCTGTTTCTGCTCATATTCAACGAATTTAAAGACAATTCTTAAATCATAGCCCACACTACAAGCATAAGAGTCTTTAAGCTCCCCTTTTAATTTGTGTGTTCTTAATCGAGGTTGAAATGGATCTACGGATAATAAAGCTAAAGTTTCTTGGATATTTTGAGCTAAAAAAGCCTGTTTTTTCACAATTTTTCGAGCATTTCTAATAAATATATTGGAGCGTAATAAAACAAAATTCACGAAAGAATTTCCTCCATGATTTGTTCAGGTGTCAGGGGTTGACATTGACCTTGTGCAAATTCTTGTTGAGCTTCTTGAACATCTCTAAACAACTCTGTTCTTTTTTGATCTCGAAGACGATTCTGTAAAATATGAATGAGATTTTCTTGATCTTCAAGGGGAAGTTGCTCGGCTGCTTCTAAAATCTCTGCAAAGGTTGTTTGTATTGCCATTTTCTTAAGGGGCGATCGATTAAACTATCTAGAATTTACAATCAAGGCTAAAAATGATGTTGGGTTTCGTTCCGAGTACCCCACCTAAGAGATTGGTGATCGCACTAAGTTAAATTAGGTCGAGGTCTATTGGATTGATTGCTCAACTTCAACAATATCAAAATCTGGAGCCACATAATAATTTATGTATCCAGGCTTAACATCAAACCAAACAGATAAAGTTAAAATTTGTTTCCCATTGGGAGAAATAAAGGTAGCACTACATAATCTGTTTCCACAAATAATTTCAGGCCAACCTGGTACATAATCTGGAACAATACTTGGTTTTGGCTTCCAACCTAAATTGAGAATTTCTTGACGATATTCACCATAGGGAGATAAACCCTTAGTGGGGACTAGCTGTGCCTTAACCGCCTCTCCCCACAAGAAAACCCCAAAAAATAATATCCCGATATTTAACTTAATACTCATTATCCTTATTCAGCGAGAGTTACCGCATAACCATTCATTATATGGACATTTTTTGTCTAGTCAACTATTTATAACTAACTATATTATGCCCAAGCTTATATATACAATCAATATATACATAACCTATATGTATAATACATACATAACGAACGCCTGTTCCCCAGTTTTAAGAAGTGCCTAGGAGACAATTCATACTCTTTCAAGTCAGGAGATAGGAGATGGGGGAATGGGGAGATAGGGAAGTGGGGAAATTTCAACTAATACTCCAAAACCCCAAAACCTCAAAACCCCAAAACCTCAACTATCTGTTTTTTCACTTTTTAATTCCCTCAAATGTCCTTGTTCAATTTTCCAGTGACGGTCAGCAATAGGCAATAATTCCCCAGCATCGTGACTAACTACTAATAAAGTCCAGTGTTGTTTGAGACTAGCAAGAAGTTTAGCCAATTGACGACGCATCGACCAATCTAAACCGGCCGTAGGTTCATCGAGAAGTAACAGATTAGGCTGCCGGATTAACTGGACAGCGAGGGATAAACGACGCTGTTGACCTCCACTAAGATTGTGGGGAGAAGTATCCAGAGGAATATTTTCTAATCCTACCTCCTTTAAGGCCGCCGTTAGGCGATCGCTTTTAATCTCCGGATGACCGAGACGCAACTCCTCAAGGATGGTTTTACCGCAAAAATGACGTTCAGGAAACTGAAAAACGATTCCTCCTAATTGTTGCAGGTGCAGCACCGTTAATTCTTGGTCGCGCCAGTGAATTGTCCCTCCTGTTTTATCGGCAAAGCCTGCTAAAATTTCCAAAAGAGTCGTTTTTCCGGAACCACTGGGCCCGACAATCAGACCTAATTCTTGGGGTGCTAATTCGAGATTAATCCCCTGTAAAATGGGATTGAGAGCAGCGGGAGGATGATAAACCACATCTTTGAGATAAAGCATTGACAGGAAAATAACTGGAAATTAAGTCTAGAAACCCGTTTCTATTGTGACAGATTTTTTCATTCGCTCAAGGAGACTTTTGACCATGGTGCTGAGGTTAGGTTTAACGAAAAAAATGGCGATCGGTGCTTCGCTGGCTGTTATGGTAATGGTTAACTGGATTGGTCCCGGGTTAGCCGGAGATCCTTTCCGCAAAACCAATCCCCGACCGATTGGCGATAAGACCGAGGCCGCTTTTAACGCTATTTTTAAACAAGGTAACTATCTAGAGGCAAAAAAATTAATTGTTGAGGCCACGGAAAAGGAACCCCAAGAACCTTTGTCCCATGCTATGCGTGCCTCTCTTGCTTTTACTGACCAGGATTGGAACACCCTAAAAACCTACTCCGAGAAAACTAAGGCAGCGGCCAAACAAATGCAGGCCAGCGACCCCTTAAGGGGAAATTTGTATCTCGCGGTGGGGAGTTTTTTGGAGGGAACCTACGTTTTTCAAACCGAAGGAGCAGTATCGGCTATCCCCAGATTACAACAGGTGTTTCAGTATTTGGAAACCGCAGAAAAAGCTAATCCTACGGATCCAGAATTGAACCTGTTAAAGGGTTATATGGATTTGATTTTAGCGGTTAATCTGCCCTTTTCTAGTCCCCAAGAGGCAATTCAACGGCTAGAAACTTATGGAAGTCCTGATTACTTGGTCGATCGAGGTATCGCTCTAGCTTACCGGGATTTAAAGCAGTATGATCAGGCTTTGCGGTTTATCGATAACGCTCTGAAAGCGACCCCCGATAATCCGGAATTAATGTATCTGAAAGGTCAAATCCTGAGAATTCAAGGCAATACGGATAAAAATTCCGGCTCTTTGAAACTGGCACTAGATTACTTTAATAATGCCCTGAAAAAACAGGAACAACTCCCCGAATCAGTCAAAAAACAGTTAAATCGTGAACACCGTAAGGTACAGGAGGAGATTAAATCCCTAGAAAACACAGCTAGTCGTTAAAAAACGTCTAAAAATAGTCAATATTTGTTTTTTTATCAGTTATCAGTTTTTGAAGGCAGGAGGCAAGAGGCAAAGGGCAAAAGGCAGCCGTCAAGAGTGCATCGCAGATTTGCAGGAATACCGACAATCAGCAATTATCAGTGACTCTTAGATGATAACAAATGTATCAGCAGCTGCGTGTAAGCATCCCACCGAAAAACTAATGCGCGGGGGGTTTGGGGGCGGCACTTCGACACGCTCAGTGACCGCGCCACGCCCCCAACGGGGGGTTTGGGGGGTAGAACCCCCCAAAAGCTGGGATTGAGTGGTAAAATCAGAAACAACGCCCGATTTTAGCAGGGGGGTTTCTCCGTAAAAATCCCAATTGGTAGATTTACAAAAATGAGATGTACCCGCCGTCAAATTTTGCCAAAACAGAAAATCCCCTCTTATGTTATATAAAGTAAAGGATTATTAAGCTTCGCGGAAGTTTATTAATTAAAGTTAAAAATATATTGACAAAAAAATTGGCTTGTGGTATAGAGCAGAATTTGGCTAAACCTCCTAGCTGATTTATTGTCAAGGGTTCACCTAAGTGTAATTGGAGATTTCATGACGGCAACGACGGATAAATTGCATGGGGAGTTGATCACCTCGATCGAGCCAGACTTTAAACTGAAAGATATTATTAAAAGCATTCCCAAAGAATATTTCCAGAAAGACCCAGTTAAAGCTTGGTTTGGTGTGATTACGAATATTTTGGCGGTCATTGCGGGTTATGCAATGCTAGTTTATTCTCCCTGGTATTTACTGCCTTTAGCTTGGATTTTCACTGGTACAGCTTTAACGGGATTCTTTGTGATCGCCCATGATTGCGGTCATCGGTCTTTTTCCAATCGACCCTGGGTTAATGATCTTGTCGGTCATATTTTCCTATTACCGCTTATCTATCCCTTCCACTGTTGGCGTTTCCTCCATGATCGCCATCATGCTAAAACTAACATGGTAACGATAGATAATGCTTGGGATCCATGGGAACTAGACGCTTTTAACTCGGCCAATCCCCTAGTGCGTCTCTTTTATCGCGGCATTCGCGGACGTTTCTGGTGGCTCGGTTCGATCGCCCACTGGGCTATTCTACACTTCAACATCGAACAATTCAAGGAGAACGAACGGGAAAAAGCGCGCTTTTCGATGATTGTCGTCCTAGTTTTTGCCGCTATTTTTTTCCCAACCCTAATTTTCTACACTGGTGTCTGGGGGTTCGTTAAATTTTGGGTGGTGCCTTGGTTTGTCTATCATTTTTGGATGAGTACCTTTACCCTTGTCCATCACACAGACCCCGATATTCAATTTTCCTATCCCGAAGACTGGAATCAAGCTTTAGCGCAACTAGAGGGAACGGTTCACTGTAGCTATCCCCGTTGGGTAGAAATTCTCTGTCACGATATTAATGTCCATATCCCCCATCATATCTCGACGGCGATTCCTTCCTATAACCTCCGCAAAGTTCACGCTAGTCTCAAAGAAAATTGGGGTAGTCACCTAAAAGAAACTGAGTTTTCTTGGCCATTAATGAAACGAATTGTTGATTATTGCCATATTTTCGACTCCGAAACCGCCTACAAAACCTTTAAGGAAAGTCGCGGTTAAATCAGTGATCAGTTATCAGTGATCAGTGGGTAAGTTATCAGCTATCAGATTTGAGTTTTAAGTGACAGTATTAAATCGAAGTTTCCTACTGTCTTTTCACTGATTACTGATTGCTGTTTACTGAAAAAAGATTACCAGGAACCGCGTTTACCATTGGGCATCACTGTTAACCAATTGGTTTTTGCTAGGACGATTTGTTCTGGATTTACTTGGGCATCAGAGAGATTAGCCCCGCAAAGATTAGCGTTTTTAAGATTAGCGTGGCGAAGATTGGCTCCAGTGAGATTCGCCCCGCGCAAATCGGACTCTTCCAGGTCTGCATAACCGAGATAGGCATTATTTAAATTGGTATTTTTGAGAATCGCTTGACTGAGATTAGCCCGGCCCAAATCCGCATTGGACAGATCCGCCCCTTGTAAATTAGTTCCTGTTAATTTGCATTGAAAGAAATTTACCCGCAAAAGTTGTGCTTTAGACAGATTGAGATTCGATAATTCCTCCTGGGCGAAATTGCGCCGGCCGTTATTGTAAGCATCGAGAATCGCTTTTTCATCTAAGCGGCGTTTTCTCTTCGGTGAGGTTATATCTGGGCTGCTGTGGTCTTTATTTTTAGATTGTATATTTGTATTGGTTGTTGAAAAGGCCATCTGCGCCCCCGGCAGATTATCTGGAGAGGCCTCTGGATTTTTATTTTTGGGGCGAAATTTAGAGTTGAGAGGGCCAGAAACGAAGGAAGTGGCTATTTGACCTGAATCTTGTGGTGGTTTCGGGGAAGTAACCATTGGAGCCGCGATTAAACTTTGGGCTAGACTATCGGCATAAGCAGTCATGTCTAAAGCATCCATTACCTCTTGGGCGGATTTGTAGCGATGACGGACGGAGACTTCCAGCATTTTTTTCAGGACTTTAGCAAACTGGGGACTCACCTTGACTAATTTTTCCCAGAGTAATTCACCTGTATTGACATCAACTTCGATAGCCTTAGGAGATCTGCCCGTGAGTAGATAGATACAGGTAACTCCCACGGCATAGATATCACTGGCATAGACCGGACGCATGGCCATCTGTTCGGGAGGGGCAAAACCTTGGGTACCCACGGCAAAATTAGTGAAAGCGTTTTGAGAATTGACATTGGCAATAACAGTGTTAACCTGATTTTTGACAGCCCCAAAGTCAATCAGAACCAATTTTCGATCCGTTTGCCGAAGAATTAGGTTAGCGGGTTTGATATCCCGATGAATTACCTTTTGTTTGTGGATATATTTCAAAATCGGCAAAAGTTCACTTAAAAACTGTTTGACTCCCGCTTCGCTAAACGGTCCGCGTTTTTTTACCTCTTGGTACAGGTTATGACCTTTAACGTATTCCTGAACTAGATAAAACTGTTGATTATCTTCAAAATAGTCTAATAATCGGGGAACCTGCGGATGAACTCCCAGTTTTCCTAGGGTTTCCGCTTCTCGCTCAAAAAGTTCCTTGGACATCTGAAAAACACTAGCATCATCAGTGCAAGGTCGCAGTTGTTTGACCACACATAGGGGGGTACCTGGTAGGGACAAATCCGATGAGACAAAGGTTGCCCCAAACCCTCCTTTCCCTAAAATGCCTAGAATTCGATAGCGGTTGTGCAGAAGCAGTTTTGAACCGCAACTCTCGCAGATTAACGCTGTTGCGGCGTTTTTCGGTTGAGGACAGTCAGGATTAAGGCAGTAGGTCATATAGAGTCACCAGTTGACCGATACTTTTTTGCTAAGACAGTTCAAAAATGCACCCTCAGAGATTCCCCTCAAGAGGAGGTATCTCCGAAAGTCCAAAACCAGAGCCATGAAACATTCAAAGCGCCTGTAACGCTTTTTCTTGTCATTGCTTAGTTAACGCAGGGGCAACTTATCAAGATGGCGATTGCTTGCTAACTGGGATTTTTACCTAAACTCTTTTAGCTTACCACAGATTTTAAAATTGGCTACCTCTGCTAATTGTCAACTAATCTTAGCTTTTCTTGATGATTCATCATCCCTAATCACTTTTTCACTTTCATTAAAGCGGCCCGGGCCTGTTCGCGGTCATCGAAATGGATTTTTTCCGTCCCCAAAATTTGATAGTCTTCGTGACCTTTACCCGCAATAATTACTCCGTCTCCCGGTTGTGCTGTTTGAATAGCCGTGTCAATGGCCAAAGCGCGATCGCTAATTACCTGCACAGTAATTTCTGGGGGAATGCCAGCGATAATATCCTCAAGGATTCCTTCAGGAGACTCTGTGCGGGGATTATCCGAGGTAACTATGGCTAAATCTGCTAATTCTGCCGCTATTTTCCCCATTAACGGTCGTTTTGTCCGATCTCGATCGCCGCCACAACCAAAAACACAAATCATCCGACCGGAAATAAAGGGACGTGTTGCTTTTAAAACATTCTCTAAACTGTCGGGAGTATGGGCATAATCGACAATGACGCTGATATCCTGGTCAGGAGCGATGCTAACCCGTTCCATCCGCCCCGGTACTCCTGAAAACTGGGGAATTTGACCGATTACTGTCTCTAAATCTACACCACATTCTAACACTGCCGCCACCGCCGCTAAGAGGTTAGCTAGATTATATTGACCCACCAGAGGAGAAGCAAAGGCTATTTCCCCTTGGGGAGTCACCATCACCCCTTCCACTCCCGTGGGTTGATAGTGTAAATCTTTAGTATAAAAATCGGCATTAGCATCGGACACACTATAGGTTAAAACCTGTTGGGGAGACAGGGAGGCCGCTAAACGTTGACCATAGGCATCATCAAGGTTAATAATCGCCTTACCTTGCAGATAATCGGGACTAAATAATTTAGCTTTAGCGGCAAAATAATCCTCCATGTCGAGGTGATAATCGAGATGGTCCCGGGTGAGATTGGTAAACACCGTCACGGGAAAAGTACAACCCTGTACCCGTCCCTGGGCCAGTGCATGGGAACTAACTTCCATGACGGCGATTTCATTGCCGGCGCTCACCGCTTTGGCTAAACTGGCTTGTAACTCGTTAGCGAAAGGAGTGGTATGATTGGCGGTTTCTTGGAATCCTTGCCAACGGGTGTAAAGAGTCCCGAATAACGCGGTGGGAATCTCTGCTTGGCTGAGAAAATATTCAATTAAATGGGTGGTGGTGGTTTTGCCGTTGGTTCCCGTCACACCGATTAATTTTAGGGTAAGGGCCGGATAATGATAAAATTTAGCAGCGATCGCAGCAGTGGCAGTAACTAAATCTGCCACAACGATTACGCAAGCATCCTCCGGGGGGGGAAATTTAGCTGCGGCTGCTGGGGAGATAATTGCCGCTAGGGCCCCGCTTTCCAAAGCAGAACGCCAAAATTCACCGCCATCGACGCGAGTGCCGGGTAAACCGATAAATAGATCTCCCGGTTGACAAGCATGGGAGTTGGTGGAAATTCCTGTAATCTCGGTAATAGAAGCGATAGGAGAAGAAATCGGGGAAACCAGAGGAATAGTTGTTAAAAGTTCTTGCAGTTTCATAGTCAGGATTGAATCTAGGGATTGCTGCTTTTAGATTAGCCGATTATCAAAGAGGTTCCTAGGCCGAAGTGGGGGTGTGGGGTGTGGGGTGTGGGGTGTGGGCTTCGGCCGTGAGCTCAGCGTTCGACCGAGCTCACGCCGAGGTCCGAACGGGTGTGGGGTGTGGGGAGAATAAAGCTGCCCTTTGCCCTTTGCCCTTTGCCCTTTGCCCTTTGCCCTTTGCCCTTTGCCTTTTGCCCTTTGCCTTTTGCCTTTTGCCTTTTGCCCTTTGCCTTTTGCCTTTTGCCTCCTGATATCTGCGATAAGCTAAAAAAAACAAGGCTATAGCTTGTCAACTATTGAAGATTTTCTGCTGACTATTTTCGGGATATTTATATGCAATTCGTCGATTTTCTGGCTCTCATTCATCCTGTCCTAGCGATAGTGGTCGTTTTCCCTATTATCGGCCTCGTAGTTAACTTTGCTTGGCAAACCCGTCAACGTCGCCTAGAAAGCAACGCGGGAAATAAAAGTAAAATTCCCCCAGTGGTCGGGCCAGAACATCTACGTTTAGGCCGCTGGTTAACGGGTACAGTGGTAGGGGTTAACCTGTTAGCACTAGCTTACTCGGTCGTTTACGGTTTTAATGGTTTTGTCGATAAACAAAAAGACGGAAAATTAGACTCCTTTCAGGCCTTTTTTGTGATTTTGATGTTTTTTGTCACCATTGCCTCTTTGGTCTGTCTCTACCGTGCTAGACAAGCACTCTGGCGCGGAATTTTTGCCACCTTGACTGGCATCGGTTTAATTATTATCGGTTCTCAGGATGGGGTCTGGCGACTCTCGGACCAATGGTACTGGTCTCACTACTATATCGGCATGGCCGCATCATTACTGATGATTTTCTCTCTGGCCATTGTCGAAGATATCTATAAAGACCGTTCCCATCGTTGGCGCATTGCCCATACAATCCTCAATTGTATCGCTCTGGCTCTCTTTCTGGGACAAGCCATGACCGGTTCGAGGGATTTGCTGGAAATTCCCCTCAGTTGGCAAAAACCAGCAATTTATCGCTGTGATTTCACCAATAAAACCTGTCCCGAACCGAAATCCTCAACCCCCCTCATCAACCCGATAAGTTAAACTTTTTTAGGGACTGGGAGAGGGAGAGGGTGAAGGAGTTGGGAAAGTGGGTACACACTTAGATGGCTCCGTGGGGGTATCACCCTCCTCCGGTACGGGTTCCTCACACCAATTGGCAATCTTACCAAGTTGGGGCAAAGTGCTTAAGGGATTGGGTTTCAGGTTTTCGATTAAGTCAGTCCATTCTACTCCTTGTATCACAGCAACTGCGCCGCTATTTGAGGCACAGGTTGAAATTTTCCCCCACTTCTTACCCCAGGCGGCACCGACGAAGTCACCGTTACCGGTTTTACCGAGGGAATAGTCAGGAGCAAAGATAAACGCTTCTAGTCTTTGGTTTTGACCCACTCTCAGACAAATTTGCGGCGCGGCGGCATCTAATCCATTATCGGCATAAATTTGTAGATTGCCCGGTTTACAAACCGTGGGTGGGCTAACACTGCTGCAGTCGTGTTCGATGACACCGTTAATATTACCTTTAACATAGAAAACTACCCGTTGCCCTGGAGTAATGGTAATCCTCTGGCTACTACCCAATTCGATCTTATCAACGATATACTCGTACACTCCGTTAGGAGATGGGGTGTCTCCCAGTCGGGGAAAAGTTTCAGAACTGGTAAGTGCCAGGTTTTGCTGACCAAGGGGAGGGGGAGGGCTGGTGGGAGGCTCCGGTAAATCGGGGAAAGGGACACCGACAAATTGCGCTTTGTAGGGGGTATTGGGTGCAGGTTCGGGGGGTTCGGGCTGTTGAATATTATTTTGGTTAATATGACATTCTAGGTTCGGTTGCAAAGTTCCTGTCTCCTCGACAAATCCCGTCGCCACCGTGGTGTCGCTCATAACCACATCCCCCTGAAATTTAGCACCGCCAGAATAATTCGGATTGCTGACCGTAATCTGGCTAGTTTGACTTAGATCTTCTGTGGCTCCCTCCCTTATCCACAAAGCGGGAACCGTGGTGCGAGTAAATGCGAGGGGAAGGGAAGGAAAAATAGGGATAGTTACCACCACGCGGTTACGCGAGGCGGCATTGTCGCCATCGATGTTATTTAGGTCTCCTGTTGGACTGAGGGAAAGTCCTTCGAGGGTGAGAACTCCCCAACCCAAACCGTCAGGGGGGGGATTGGTATCATCGAAATTGTATCCAACCACGCGATAATAACGATTATTACCGAGATCAAACCATTGACCCCCGCTCAAACCTCTTAATTCATCGATTTTTGCGCTCAGGGTAGCAGCAGCGTTGGGATCACTACAGGTGGCGGCAGTGTATAATTTTTTTAAATCTTTTTGTAAACCTGGACTGGGAGTAGGAACTACTTGGGCGGTCTGCCAACAGTCCCCAGAAGGACAATTACTATTAAACTTCGCCATAACTCGAACGCTATTCAGTAAATCCTGCACGCGAGCCAGCCCAGCTTCGGAACTTGTTAAACTATCAGCCCGGGCTTTTTGGGCAATTATTTTCGATTGGTCTCCTTGGACGCGCATCATCATAGTTATTCCTGTTCCCATTATGATAACTCCAATTAACAGGGCAAGAGCCAAGGCAAACCCTTTTTCCCTATTAGCCATCAGGTGAAGGTATAAACAATTGTTCATGGGCCAGTCCATCTAAGAATGGTTACTTTTATTATAATACTGTCAAGTTTTGGTCAAGTGACAACTGTGATAATACAAGAATAGCACTGTGAGTAAAATCACAAACAAAAGCCAGTTAATAGAATAGTCAGCCAGTAATTTTTCGATAAGTAGCTAGGCGTTAAAAATTATCAGATGCCCCCTTTATTAAGGGGGATCGGCACCACCCTTATCAAGGGTGGGCAGGGGGGATCGAACCTAAAATCTATTTTTAATTTAATTATAACCAGCTACTTAAGTATTTTCGACTTTTGACTAAACTAAAGGGCTGTTTTTCGATTCAGAATTGCCCGCCAAATCAAGCCTATCCCCCGACAAAAGCTGATAATTAACAACCAAAGTGATTGTAATTCTCCCGCCGTATTTTTCGGTTGCCAGCGCAGGGGACGACAGAATAAAAAAGTAATTAGCTTTCTCTGCTCTGATAGGGTAAGTGGCTGGAATTTAAGGGTCGCTTGCCAGATTTTTCCTCGTTTTTCTAGATTGACTAGATGAGCCGATAGGCGCAAATCTTCGCCTAAAATATCTAGGAGTAATTTTTCTGAGTAGATGGGTTCCCCTAGGTGAATTTCTGCTCCTATTTCCGAAAGTTTTTTGAGATTGCCCTGTATAATTATATCCGATTCTGTGATCAAGTTAACAGGAGATTCCAGCACTTGATATTGAGTTTCTAGGGTGAGGGGAGCTTCCAATAAAGCCACTAAAGCAGTCATGATAATAACCACGTTATATATAGCCAAAATCAAGCCAAAATTTAGGGGACTTGCTTGATAATTGTGATGGTGTAAATTAAAGAAAATACTAATTAAGGTAATGGTAATAAAAAACAGCAATGGGTAGGATAAATGCCAATTATATTGATAATTTTGGCGAGCAATTCCCTTCGGTGTCACCTGAAATCCTTTGTCAAAGGGTTTCCAAAGAATATGGAGAACTGTTAGGGCTGTAGGTACACAAATAATCATCGATAGTACCTCAGAAAAAATAATCGAGCGCGAGCGACAATTTAACCAGTGATAAGTGGCTAACTGCAGCATCATGTAGGGTAAAAATATATAGATTGTCTCATCGATGGTAATGTTCAAAGGTACTATATAACCAAAGGTATAAAGGAGAGGAACAAGCAGAGAAAATAAACGAGCTAAGGGAGAAAACCAAGATAAAATTCCTTCTAAGTGTCCCAATCTTTGAGGTAGAGTTAGTCCCGCAATTTTTAGGGGATTAGCTTTGATAAAAAAGGCCTGTAAAGTTCCCCTTGCCCAGCGCAATCTTTGCAGTAAATAAGCTGATAAACTTTCAGCAGATAAACCAGCACTGAGTTTTTCATTTAAGTAAATAACTTCATAACCTTGGGCAGAGATAGCAATCCCAGTGAAATAGTCTTCACTAATAGATTCTGTATTGAAGTAGTCCACTTCCTCTAAGGCTTTTCTTCTGACAATAAAAGAAGTGCCAGCACAGACAGGACTACCCACCCCATCTTTAGCTGGTTGGATATGACGATAAAATAATTCTTCGTCGGGAGTAACGATATTTTCTAAACCTAAGTTATGGGCGATAGGATCGGCATTATAAAAGCTTTGGGGCGTTTGCACTAGGGCAATTTTGGGGTTTTGAAACCAGCCAACAGTTCTTTCTAGAAAGTTCCGACAAGGGATAAAATCTGCATCAAAAACTACCACTAATTCCCCTTGTGTTTGTCTGAGAGCATGGTTTAAATTACCTGCTTTAGCGTTTTTTCTATCCTCACGAGTCAGATAATGACAATTTAATTTTTCTGCCAATTGATGAATTTCTGACCTCTGGGTATCATCGAGAATATAAATATTTTTATGAGGATAATTAAGGGCTTGACAACCGATAATAGTTCTTTTTAAAATGAAGGCTGGCTCATTATAGGTGGGAATCAGAATATCTACCGTCGGTAAATATTGTTTATCGATCACCGCTTGGCTATAAAAATCAGCTTCTTTTCGTCTATCTTTCGTGGTTAAGACTAAAAATAACTGAATCATGCTACTACTTAAAACCATCATCTCAATGCCTAAAAGTAGTAAACTAAAAAAGCCATTGAGAGGGGTGGAAAAATTTAAAGTAGCCAGAATCCTCCAGATTAGATAGCGCAGGGTGATAGCGAGGGTGATAGAAATAATGACTAATCTTGACCAAACTTGCGGATGCGGAGACAAGAAAATGATCAACCGCGTAAAAATTAGCAGGATAACCGTGGGTAATAATAATTGATAGCTATGAGCAACCGAGGGAACTTTGATCCAAGCAAAGGGGTTAAAAAAATCTTCTACTAAACCAAGGAGTAATCGATAAATATTGTGTTCTGGCCAAGATAATGATAAACTGACCATCATTAACCCGCCGATCACTGCTAACATAATTAAGATAACTGATATTATCGCTAACATCGACTTAAATGGGGAGGAATACACTGGTTTTTGAGGGAATGGAAAAATCGATTCTTGGTTAGACATGAATCCTCTTCTGATCAAATAAATCTAACTACATTTTACAATTCTTAACAAAAAACTGGGCATTTTTGGCAATGACAGGAGCGCTCTCCACCAAAATGCTAAATTTTGTATCAAACCCAAGATGAAACTAGCGAGAAAAAGTGTAGAAATAGTATACTTCGGTTAACCGTGAGGAAAAATTAATCTATGATAGCCGTCAAAATCGCCGTTGTTAGCGCTCTCGTTTTAGTTGTGGTCAAATTCGTCGCTTCTGTTCTAGGTAAAGGCAATATACCCCTGCTTAATCAGGCTGTCACCGTGATTTTAAGCCTTTTTATCGGTTTTGAGTTGATTCAACTGGGACAAGCAGTGATTGAAAAGATTAATTAAGGGCTAAACGGGCCAGATAGAAGCTAGTAATAGTTTTAGCATCGATCGATTCTCCCTTGGCAATCGCCGATTCCATTTCCTCAAAACTCATCAAAACCACTTCCAGATCTTCATCCGCATCTTGAGCGGGGGGCAAGCTTAATTTTTCCAGATCCTGGGCCAGAAAAGCATAGATATATTCATCGGAATAACCCGGTGCCAGGGCAAATTTACCCAAAGATTGCCAATTGTGCGCCCGGTAGCCCGCTTCTTCCTCTAATTCTCGTTTTACCGTTGTAGCAGGGTCTTCTCCTTCATCAATCGTCCCGGCGGGAAATTCCAGAATTCGAGCTTGCAAACTAAATCGATACTGACGTACTAAAACTAATTGACCTTCCTTGGTGATTGGAACTGCTAAAGCACCCCCCGGATGACGCACACATTCCCATTCTCCCTCGACACCGTTAGGTAAACGCAGTTTCGAGACTTCAAATTGAAAGACGCGACCTTGATAAAAAAGACGTTGTTGGAGAAATTGAGGCGGTTCAGACATAGAAAATTTGCAACTAGGACTTTAAGAATTAATATCAAGAAATGTCACCTTTGTCACCGGTGTTTCAGGTTATAATGGAAAATGCTGTCTTTACAGGTTAAATCTTTTTCGAGAAACCCCATGGCAAAAAAATCGATGGTAGAACGCGAGAAAAAACGCGCTCGTCTCAGACAAAAATACGAAGCTAAAAGAGCGGAACTAAAAGAACAATTCCGCACCGCCGAAGATTTTGAAGAAAAACTGGCAATTCACCAAAAATTACAGGAATTACCCCGCAATAGCGCTCCCAGTCGTCACCGAAACCGTTGTTTAACGACCGGCAGACCGAGAGGATACTATCGCGATTTTGGTTTATCCCGCAACGTTTTACGCGAATGGGCCCACCAAGGTCTTTTACCCGGTGTGGTCAAGTCTAGCTGGTAGTCAGAAACAATATCTAGGGAAAATACCGGGATAGAGGCGTTTTTTTTACGTCTCTATTGCTGTTTTTGAGCAATTTTAGCGATCAAACGAAAACCCTCGATCGAGCGATCGAGAGTTAACCATGAACAAAAAATTCACCTAGACTACAGTAGCAGCCTTACGGGCAGCGGCGGCCTCATCGGGATGAATACCGAGACGGGTGAGATTGAGACGACCTTTACTATCGATCTCCCGTACCTTGACTAACACCTCATCCCCCACGGCCACTTCATCCTCGACCTTGCCGACACGTCCCTCGGCCAATTGGGAAATATGGATCATTCCCTCTTTTCCTGGCAAAACTTCCACAAAAGCGCCGATTTGGATAATACGAGTCACGCGACCGAGATAAACCTCACCCTCATTGAGTTTGCGGGTCATATTGTAAATCAGTCGTTTAGCTTTTTCGGCCTGTTCCCCATCGGTGGAGGAAATAGTCACAGTACCATCGTCATCGATATCGATTTTCGTGCCGGTCTGTTCAGTAATCCCTTTAACCGTCTTACCACCCGGCCCGATTACTAACCCGATCAGATCCGGATCGATCTTGATCGTCAATAACCGGGGTGCGTGGGGAGATAATTCTGTGCGGGGTTTTTCTAGGGTCGCTAACATCTTCTCGAGGATATGTTTGCGGGCCGGTAAAGCTTGTTCGATCGCCTTCGCCACCACTTCCATGCTTAAACCGGGGATTTTCATATCCATCTGGAGAGCGGTGATGCCAGAATCAGTGCCAGCCACCTTAAAGTCCATATCTCCCAGAAAATCCTCGATACCCTGAATATCGGTCAAAATCCGCACTTCTTCCCCTTCTTTAATTAAACCCATGGCCGCACCGCTAACGGGTTTTTTCAGGGGAACACCGGCATCCATCAGCGCCAGGGTAGAACCGCACACGGAACCCATGGAGGTGGAACCATTAGAAGAGAGGACTTCCGACACCACCCGCAGCACATAGGGAAATTCCTCCTGGGGGGGGAGGACAGGCACGATCGCCCTTTCCGCTAAAGCACCGTGACCGATTTCTCGACGGCCGGGAGAACGCATCGGACGGGTTTCACCGACGGAAAAGGGTGGGAAATTGTAGTGATGAAGATAGCGTTTTTCGTCTTCGGGATGGAGATCGTCCCCTAAATCCTGAGCATCCCCGGGGGTGCCAAGGGTGGCGATCGAAAGCACTTGGGTTAAACCGCGATTAAACAAACCGCTACCGTGAACCCGACGGGGTAAAACTCCCACCCGGCAAGAAATCGGCCGTACTTCGTCCAGTTGGCGACCATCAACCCGCACCCCATCCTCGATAATTTGGGCGCGCATCAGTTTTTTGGTCAGATCCTTAAAGAGATTACCGATTAACTTCGGCTCTTCCAGGGTTGGAGCTTTTAAGGGATCTTCATCGGGGAGAGCGGTTATAGTTTCCTTGAGCCGATTTTCGATCGCCTCTAATTTCTCATCCCGTTCGGTTTTGCTGAGGGTAAACTGACAGAGAATCTGTTTAATTTCCTCTTTAGCTTGTTCTTTTAGGAAATTCTGCACGGTTTCGTTTACTACCGGCGCTTCTCGGGTGACGAGGGGAATACCCAACTGATCGATCAATTCCCGTTGAGCGGTGATCAGGTCGCGGACCGCTTCATAACCAAAATCGATCGCCTCAATAATATCCCGCTCTGGTAACTGATTGGCTCCCGCTTCGATCATCACTACCCCTTCAGGACTACCGGCCACCACTAGATCCAATTCTCCGTTATGGATTTCCTTGTAGGTGGGATTGATGATAAATTCATCCCCCAGTAATCCGACGCGCACCGCTGCCATCGGTCCTTGGAAGGGAATCCCCGCCAACAAAACCGCCACGGAAGCCCCGGTAACGGCCAAAACATCCGGGGGGACTTCCTCATCCATCGAGAGGGTCGTAGCGACCACCTGAATATCATCCCGCATCCAATTGGGGAATAGGGGACGCAGGGGGCGATCGATCAAACGACCGGTCAGAATTGCTTTTTCCGGGGGACGACCTTCACGACGCAAAAATCCTCCCGGGATGCGCCCGGCGGCGTATAATCTTTCTTCGTAATCAACGGTTAAGGGCAGGAAATCTACTCCTTCTCTGGCTTTGGCTGTGGTTGCTGTCACTAAAACTGCCGTTTCTCCCGATTGGATCAGAACACTACCGCCAGCTTGGGGGGCTAAAAGCCCTATTTTTAGTCGAATATCCCTGCCATCAAAGGATATTGACTTGTCAAACTCTTCCATGTAAAGCTATATTCCTTTCTTTCACTTTTCTCTGTGCTGTCGCCATCCTAGCATTTTTTGTCCCCCTTTCCGACAGGTTTAGTATTCAGTGATCAGTTATCAGTGATCAGTGATCAGTTATCAGTTATCAGTGATCAGTTATCAGTTATCAGCTTTTTTCTCCCTGCTTCCATCTCCGATCTCCCCACTTCCCCAATTTCCCACACCCCACACCCGTTCGGCTGAGCTCACGGCCGAAGCCCACACCCCACACCCCACTACCCCACTACCCCACTACCCCACACCCGTTCGGACCTCGGCGTGAGCTCGGTCGAACGCTGAGCTCACGGCCGAAGCCCACACCCCAATTCCCCACTTTTAAACAGAATTTAAGATTACTTGCTCAAAACGGCCAAAAAATGATAGCTTCAGATATAGGAATAATCTGGTTAAGAAAAAAAATGTCTTCCCTTGCCGCTTGCTGGCCTAAAAATATTTCTAAGTATTAGCAAAACTGACTGACTGTCAGCAGTTGAGCGGGATTTTTCCTAGCTCGCAGAACTCCAGACAAAGAAAATTAAGAAAATTAAAAGGATTGTGTCTCTATTATCTCTCAGACGCTTCTAATCCAAAGAATTTGCGGGTTATCTTCAAATTAACCCCGTTTAACCCTATTTATTATCGATCATGGCTGAAAGTTATTTACTAGACAAACTGCAATCTGTAGAACAGACCTACAAAGAATTAACCCGTCGTCTAGCGGATCCCGATGTCACCAGTAATCCGGGTGAATTGCATCGTCTGGCCAAATCCCGCGCTTCCCTAGAGGAAACGGTCAACACCTACGAAATTTGGCAAAAAAGTCAAGAGGAT
Organism: Microcystis sp. M144S2; assembly: GCF_020246065.1. Taxonomy (NCBI): domain Bacteria; kingdom Bacillati; phylum Cyanobacteriota; class Cyanophyceae; order Chroococcales; family Microcystaceae; genus Microcystis; species Microcystis sp. M144S2. The sequence continues at coordinate 49,795 of NZ_JADBTR010000102.1, read as the reverse complement.
TTAATCGGTGCGAAACAAATCTTCAAAGAATCCGCCAGCGATCCCGAATTACGCGAAATGGCCGCCCTAGAAGTGGCAGAATTAGAGGCAAAAATCGCCACTTTGGAAGACCAATTAACCATTCTGCTGCTGCCCCGGGATCCCCTCGATGAAAAGAATATCATGCTGGAAATTCGCGCCGGGACCGGAGGTGATGAGGCCAGTATTTGGGCGGGGGATTTAGTTCGCTTGTACTCAAAATATGCCGAAACTCAAAACTGGAAAGTTAGCCTTTTGAGTGAATCTCCGGCGGATATGGGAGGATTTAAAGAGGCAATTTTAGAGATTAAAGGCGATAACGTCTATAGTAAGCTGAAATTTGAGGCGGGAGTCCATCGGGTGCAGCGGGTTCCTTTGACGGAAGCGAGTGGTCGCGTCCACACTTCCACCGCTACCGTGGCGATTATGCCGGAAGTGGACGATGTGGAAGTGCATATCGATCCCAAGGATATTGAGTTAACCACGGCTAGATCCGGGGGTGCAGGCGGTCAAAATGTCAATAAAGTGGAAACTGCCGTCGATTTAATCCATAAACCCACGGGAATCCGGGTTTTCTGCACCGAGGAGCGATCGCAATTGCAAAACCGGGAACGAGCTATGCAGATTCTCCGGGCGAAACTGTACGATATGAAGTTACAGGAACAACAGGAAGCGGTCAGTTCCATGCGACGCTCTCAGGTGGGAACCGGTTCGCGTTCGGAAAAAATTCGCACCTATAACTATAAGGATAATCGTCTCACCGATCATCGCTTAAATCAGAATTTTTCCCTCGATCGCATTTTAGACGGCGCCATCGAAGAGGTGATCCAATCTTGTATCGCCAAGGATCAACAGGGAAAACTGGCAGAATTAGCCGCTGCCCAAGAGACAGCTTAATCAGTGATCAGTGATCAGTTACCAGTGAACAGTAAAAAGCTCCCCACTCCCTGCACTTTCCCCACTGGTGGGGGTGAGTGCGGGTGGGGACTGATGCCGGTTAGTTCAACTCACGACTAATTCGGGCTTGCTGAATAAATCTAAAAACCTTGTTGGATAAGACTTTTAGACCTTTTGTCAATCAAAAAGTACCGGATATGGGAGTGGTCGGGGGGGAAATTCAGGTACTTTTCCCCTGAAAATTAGGTAATTGGCCACGGCTCGACTGAGCTTCGCCGAACGTCCTCAAAACTGGTAAAACCCCACACCCGTTCGGCTGAGCTCACGGCCGAAGCCCACACCCCACACCCGTTCGGCTGAGCTCACGGCCGAAGCCCACACCCTGCCCCCACCAACAAACTTTTTGCCGCAAACCCTAATTCTATGCTTCCACTAAACGAAAAGCCGCACCCAAACCGACAGCGATCTCATCGGGAGAAATTTTCCCATCATGGTTAATATCGATCGCATCAAATACCGCATCGGTTCCCGCCCATTCTTCCCGGGTGATGAAACCATCCCCATCATGATCATAGACTCGGAAAATATCTTCGGCGGCGTGTTCTAGGGTTGACTGACCTTCCAACTGGGTTAAACGTTGAATCAGCAATTGTTCCAATAATTCTAAAGCTTTGGTAAAACCTTGAATACCTTCCGCTAGTTTTTCAGAAGCCATGGCATCTTCGGCGTGCATTTTCTCAAAAGTCGCTTGATCCATGGCAATTTTGACAATATCAAGGGTTGCGGCCTGATCTGGATCGAGCTTACGGGGTAAATCGGCTTCTGTCTCCTGCAATTGCTCGAGAAGTTTCGGAGAAATGGTTAAAAGATCACAACCAGCTAACTCGCAAATTTCGCCGATATTGCGGAAACTTGCCCCCATAACTTCGGTTTTATAACCAAACTTTTTATAGTAGTTATAGATCTGGGTAACGGATTGGACTCCGGGATCTTCAGCGCCAACGTAGTCTTTACCGGTTTCTTTTTTATACCAATCGAGAATCCGACCGACAAAGGGAGAAATTAAGGTTACTCCCGCTTCCGCACAGGCGATCGCCTGATGAAAACCGAATAATAGAGTTAAATTACAGTGAATTCCCTCTTTTTCGAGGACTTCTGCGGCTTTAATACCTTCCCACGTCGAAGCAATTTTAATTAAGACTCTTTCTCTAGAGATACCCGCTTGTTCATACTGGGAAATGAGATAACGGGCCTTGTCGATGGTAGCTTGGGTATCGTAGGAAAGACGAGCATCCACTTCGGTGGAGACGCGGCCGGGGACGATTTGCAGGATTTGCAGACCAAAACCGATCGCTAGGCGATCGAAAGCTAATGTGGCCACATCTTCTGGGGTGGCCTGCTGCCCTAATTCTTTTCTGGCCGCTTGCAGGGTTTGATCGACAATCGGCCGATATGGGGGCATTTGGGCCGCAGCCGTGATCAGGGAGGGGTTAGTGGTGGTATCTTGGGGGGTAAAAGCTTCGATCGCTTGGATATCGCCGGTATCGGCAACAACCACTGTAAATTGGCGTAATTGTTCTAGTAGGGTTTTAGCCATAACTTCTCCAGATGCGTGTTAACGCAAGACTTTATCTGGATCTTAGCGATTCGATCGAGAGGAAGGGGAAAATTCCCGATTGATTTAATTCCCAAGCACAGACCTGGCCAAAGTCGGGATAAGCGCAGCAATCTTTTAGCTACTTCTTGCCCAAAGTCCTTTATTTGTGATAGTATTAGTGATTGTGTCGATTTAATAAAAAGGAGTTTATGCCCAAGCTAAAAACGCGAAAGGCGGCGGCCAAACGATTCGAGGCCACGGGAAGCGGCAAAAAAATCAAACGTCGCAAAGCCTTCAAAAATCACCTACTCGATCATAAAAGTGCCGAACGCAAGCGCCGTCGTTTGTCCCAGATTACCCTAGTGGACGAGCGCGACGAGAAGGAAGTGCGCTTAATGTTGCCCTATTTGTAAATTTTCCAGAAAAATTGTCTAAAGGATTATCATGTCTAGAGTAAAACGGGGGAATGTCGCCCGCAAGCGACGCAAAAAAGTTCTCAAATTAGCCAAAGGTTTCCGCGGTTCTCACTCGCGCTTATTCCGTACAGCTAACCAACAGGTAATGAAGGCCTTGCGGAATGCCTATAGAGACCGTCGCAAACGTAAACGCGATTTTCGTCGTCTTTGGATTACCCGCATTAACGCGGCTGCTCGTCAACAGGGCATCAGTTACAGCCAACTAACCGGACAATTAAAGAAAGCTAATATCCTCCTGAATCGGAAAATGTTGGCCCAATTAGCTGTCCTCGATCCCGTCGCTTTTGCTAAAGTGGTAGAAACAGCCAAAGGATAATTTAGCCCCGAGCATGACGGAAACTTGGCAAACGATTCAATTCCCCAGTTCAGAAAGTGCGATCGCTTTAGCGGGTCATCAAGAAGCTAACCTCAAATTGATAGCCAGGCAAACTGGGGCGAATTTAGTCCTCAGAGGCATGGAATTGCGGATTGCGGGGCAACCGACCCCCGTGGAGCGTGCCACAGCGATTGTACGCTCCTTAAGTATTTTATGGCAAGAGGCCAAGTTAATCGCCGAAGCCGATATTATGACCGCTATCCATGCCCTCGATACGGGGCGTTCTAGCGAGTATAAAGAACTACAGCAGGATATTCTCGCTCGTACCCGTCGCGGGGAGCTAATTCGGGCGAAAACCTTCCGTCAGCGTCAATATATCCAAGCGATTCAAAGTCACGATATCACCTTTTGTATTGGACCTGCTGGCACGGGGAAAACCTTTTTAGCCGCCGTTTTGGCCGTACAAGCTCTATTAGAAGATAAAGTAGAACGGATTATCCTCACCCGTCCGGCCGTGGAAGCGGGGGAAAAATTAGGCTTTCTCCCGGGGGATTTACAGCAAAAAGTCGATCCTTTTTTGCGTCCCCTCTACGATGCTTTATACGAATTTATCGAAGCGGCCAAAATTCCCGACCTGATGGAACGGGGTAAAATCGAAATCGCACCCTTAGCTTATATGCGGGGACGAACCCTAGCTAATGCTTTTGTTATCGTTGATGAGGCCCAAAATACCACCCCAGCACAGTTAAAAATGGTCTTAACTCGCTTGGGATTCGGTTCGCGCATGGTAGTAACCGGAGATGTCACTCAAACCGATTTACCGCAACAACAGGAATCGGGGTTAATTGCCGCTCAAAAAATCCTAAAATCAGTGGAAGGGATCGCTTTTTGTTACCTATCCCGGGCCGATGTGGTGCGTCATCCCTTAGTACAAAAAATCGTCTCAGCTTACGAACAGCACGAAAAATAACCGATTGTTGAGATAGTCGCTCTTGTACTCTTGCGAGAGGGTTAGCAAGATGTCTAATTAATTTTGCTTAGGTACTTAGTAATTAATGATTCCGTTAAGCTGTACTGTATTTAAACTACCTACTGGGGTTTTTAGTACAAATGCTCGAAACCCCTCTCATAGACAGTCTTAACAAGTAATTTAGATACATCAACAGCCGCTCAGTTATTAGTATTCTCCCCCATCATTTTTTTTCTGGTCTAAAAGATGATTATAGATCACACTTTTGAGAGATTGCCAAAAAGGAACTAATAAAGTACTCAGAAGTACAAAAACAGTAATCATACCATAGGAAAACATCGCCATTTGTCGGAAAAAAAGAGGATTTTCCGCGAGCGTTTGCCAGTCCTCCGAAGAATTGAACCAAAAGGGAATTGAAGCCAAAGCTACTGACAGAATATAAACTGGAATAATTAATAAACTGGCAATAAATATCACTCCCACAATTCTCCAAGCCGAGTTTTTAGTTAAATGCCAACCTCTCTTGATTGCTTGCCAACTGCCTAAATTATCTTCAATTACTAAGGGCAATTCGGCAATGTAAATGCGAGCAGATAACCAAAGGAAGAAAAAAGCAAGACAGAAAGAAGCCAGTAAAATAAGCAATACACCAAGGATGGGGATAAAACTGACTAGCACCAGAGACAGCGTTATCGGCAAGATTATTGCCGCTCCCAACAAACCGATCAAAACCTGCATCCACCACAAGCGCCACATTTTCGGCTTAACTTTTTTTTCCGCTTGTCCGGCAGTTTCTGGCTGATAAATGATATCTTGAAAAGCTAATCGTGAGATAACCGCACTATTGAAAAGATACTTAGCGGCCGAGAAAATTTGTACTGGGAAAAGAAATAAACGTAAACCGATATCGCTGCCTTCTTCGGGGGTAATTGTTTGATAAAGTAATTGACTGAGAATTAATTGCAAAATTAAGGGAAGAAGCGACCACAAACAGGCGCGGACAGCAAAGAATACATAAGTTTGGAAGCGATCACGATAAAGACGGAAGGCAGTATTAATCGTATTGCCAATATTCAAAGGATCGAGGGAATTGTTAGTCACGGCGGGACTCCTTACAGAACGCCACCACTATATTAGGTTAAGTAACTAATAACAGCTAAAAACTTCCAATTTAATCAATATTTCCAGCTAAGACAACAATTTTGCTAAAGTGGTAGAACTTGGCCAACGATTCAATTCCCCAGTGGAGAAAGTGCGATCGCATTGATGATCTTAACTCCCTTCGGATTCAGTTCGCGCATGGTAGTAACCGGAGATGTCACCCAAACCGATTCACCGCAACAACAAGAATCGGGGTTAATTGCCGCTCAAAAAATCCTAAAATCAGTAGAAGGGATCGCTTTTTCTTACCTATCGCGGGCCGATGTGGTGCGTCATCCCTTAGTACAAAAAATCGTCTCAGCCTAGGAACAGCACGAAAAATAACAGATTATGGATATTAAACATGGTTTCGTCGATGCGGTGGGTAATACTCCCCTAATTCGTCTCAATAGTTTTAGCGAGGAAACCGGCTGCGAGATTCTCGGTAAGGCCGAATTTCTTAACCCCGGTGGTTCGGTCAAGGATCGGGCCGCTTTATATATTATTCAAGAAGCGGAAAAAGCCGGTACTCTGCAACCGGGGGGAACCGTTGTCGAAGGAACCGCCGGCAATACTGGCATCGGTTTGGCCCATATCTGCAATGCTAAAGGTTATAAATGCCTGATTATCATTCCCGATACCCAATCCCAAGAGAAAATCGACCTATTGAGAACATTGGGTGCAGAAGTGCGTACTGTTCCCGCCGTTCCCTACCGAGATGCCAATAATTACGTTAAATTATCGGGGAGATTGGCTGGCGAGATGGAAAATGCTATCTGGGCCAATCAATTCGATAATCTAGCTAATCGTCGCGCTCACTACGAAACCACCGGCCGGGAAATCTGGGAACAAACCGACGGTAAAATTGATGCTTGGGTGGCTGCCACAGGAACCGGGGGAACCTACGCGGGGGTGGCGATGTTTTTAAAAGACCAAAATCCCCAGGTGCGTTGTGTGGTGGCGGATCCGATGGGTAGCGGTTTATATAGTTATGTGAAAACTGGGACAATTACCCTGGAAGGTAGTTCAATTACGGAAGGGATTGGTAATAGTCGTATTACGGCTAATATGGAAGGCGCACCCATAGATGATGCCATTCAAATTGATGATCCCACTGCCATTAAAGTTGTTTATCAACTATTACAAAAAGATGGTTTATTTATGGGGGGTTCTGTGGGTATTAATGTTGGTGCTGCGGTAGCTTTAGCTAAACAAATGGGACCAGGCCACACCATCGTTACTGTTCTTTGTGATGGTGGGTCCCGTTATCAATCTCGTTTATATAATCCTCAATGGTTAGCTGAGAAAGGATTGGCTTAAATTGTACTGATAACTGATAACTGATAACTGAATTAATGATCCTTCCTGAATTATTTGACCTTTGGCAAGAAACCCTAGAATGGCAACCCGATGGGGCCATACAAGCGCGATTTCAACAACTTTATGAGTTGATTTTAGAGGGTAATCAACGTTTTAATCTCACCCGAATTACCCAACCAGAGGAGTTTTGGGAAAAACATCTTTGGGATTCTTTATCGGGTTTAGCTTGGTTACAAAAATCCCAGCCAGATCTATTGACAAAATCCCTATCAGTCATCGATTTGGGGACCGGGGCCGGATTTCCGGGGCTGCCAATTGCGATCGCATATCCCCATTGGTCGGTGACTCTCTTAGATTCCACCCAAAAAAAGATTAATTTTCTTGAAGAAGTTATTGACAAATTAGAGTTAAATAACACGAAAACTCGTTTAGGTCGGGCGGAAATCGTCGGGAAAAACCTTAAACATAACTGTGCTTATGATATCGTCTGTTTGCGAGCGGTAGGTAATGTGGATATCTGTGTTAACTATGCTTTGCCTTTCCTGAAAAAGACCGGAATCGCTATTCTCTATCGTGGTCAGTGGTCGTCGGAGGATAGTTTGAGTTTAGAGGAGAATCTAGGGAAAGCTGGCGGTAAAATCCTCGAAATTGCCAGTTTTACCACTCCCTTAAGCCAAAGCGTCCGTCATTGTCTATATATCTGCAAGGGATAACTCTAAGCGGTGAGAGGATGGAAAAAGAAAGCCAAGGCCAGGATAGCATAGGTAGCTAAGAGTAACATTCCTTCTAACCAATTTGATCGCCCATCACTACTAATCGAATTAGCTAACCACACCGCCACAGCCACTGCCACCAACTCAAAGGGATTAAAATTTAGATCCATGGGCTGACCGATAATATAACCCATGATAACCAAAACCGGAGCCACAAACAGGGCGATCTGCATACTGGAACCGACGGCCACAGATACCGATAGATCCATTTTATTCTTAAGGGCGACGGTGACAGCCGTAGCGTGTTCGGCCGCATTACCGATAATAGGCAAAAGAATCACCCCGGTAAACAGCGCCGTTAAACCTAGCTGTTCCGTAGCCTCCTCTAGGGATGCCACCAATAACTCTGATTCTACGGCCACGGCGATGGTAACGATCAATAAAATCAAAGACCAAAACCAGATTTTCGGCCTTGCGGTGCTTTCTCCAGCGCTTTCCTCCTCGATACCGGCAACCCCGACATCGTAGAGATAGGTGTGGGTTTTCATGGAAAATAAGAGACTTAAACCATAGACGAAAATTAACACCGCTGCCACGGCCACCGATAGACGCTGCAGCACTGCTTCCCCGACTCCCGTGGAGGTAAATTCCACCGCAGTGGGTAAAAGAATCGCCACCACCGCTAAATTCATGGCCGAGGCATTTAAACGAGCGGTTATCGGTTGAAATTCCTGTTCTTTGAAGCGTAAACCGCCTAAAAACATCGATAATCCCATAACTAAGAGTAAATTACCGATAATTGAGCCAGTAATCGTCGCTTTTACCACATCGATGAAACCTTCCCGCAAAGCGACATAGGCGAGAATTAATTCGGTGGCATTGCCAAAGGTGGCATTCATCAAACCGCCAATATTTGGTCCAACCACCACCGCAATCGCTTCGGTGGCTTCCCCCATGTAGGCCGCTAAGGGGATAATGGCTAGACAAGCGGTGATAAAAACTACCGTTCCGCCCCAGTGTAACAGGGAACCGGCGATCGATATAGGCACAAAAATCAATAGGATGGCGAAAATGGTGTTTTTGTTTAACATAAAGTGGCTAATTTTGTCAAGATAATTTTATTTTGATCGGAGATGGGAACTAGAATCGGATTCTAGCCAAAATTCCCCGGTAGAACCGGTTATTATCCATAATATTGCCCTAAAACCGTCTCTGAGCGACTTTTCTAGGGGTTCGGGGGGTGATTGGGAGGGAACAGTCACCGGTTTAATCATAATTCCGCGACTACCAAAAACAATTTCTCCCACTAATCGCGCCCTTCTCATGTGATTATCGGAAGTGACTAGATAGACACTATCAATACCTTCGGCTTTCAGTTGATCGGCTAGGCTAGTAAAGTTAGTGACAGTATCTCGCGCATTGTAATCGAGATGGAGACGTTCTGGAGAAATTCCCGCTTTTTTAAAAATCTTTCTCACATATCGTCGCGGACTACCGGAAGACACCCAAATCGGTAGATCGGGATATTCCTTAGCTAATTTTGCCGCAAAACGTTCTCGATCGGCATGACCTCCCAAAACAAAAATCGCTTCCGGTTTTAGCCACTGCTGACGTAAATCGTGGTATAACCAGCCTAAACTCGCCAAAATTAGCGGAATAGCCAGCAATTTTAACCTAGATTTGCCTAACCTCCCTTGCGGAGAAACTCGCTTTTTTCTGCGAGAATTAGCCTTGAGAACCATATATCAGTGATCTGTGAGCGGTTGTCAGCCTTCAGCTTTGTGGATTAAAGTGATCGAGGGTGAGGATCATCGAACTCACATTGACGTAGGAGATGGGGATTTTATTCCCTAACTGACCGATAATTTTTCCGGAACTCAGGTGGATTGATGCAGTCGCTTACATTCCCCACCAACGGGCCACCGCTTCGGGAAGGGGGAGCAAAATACTTAATAATAAAGCCAGGGAAAATAGGCCTAATAAATCTCGTTTATTATCCAATTCCGTCACATCATTTAAAGCTGGTTGATCGCTGACTGGCATTAATAAGAGGATAATCGCCCAGAGTAAAAAATCTGGCTGCACTAGGGCTAAAATAAACATGAATAATCGAGTTAATTGTCCGATAATTATGGCGGTTTTCTGCCCATACATGGCGTGAACAATATGACCACCATCCAATTGACCCACAGGCATTAAATTTAGGGCTGTAACGATAATTCCCACATAACCGGCCACCGCTAAAGGATGTAAATGGATGGCTTTTCCCGCGATTAAATTACTGCCGAGAGCTAGTTTAGCTACGATAGACAAGAGAAAAGAAAACTGCGGATTTAAGGCCTGAAAATTTAATAAACTGCTTTGATTAGTTAGGGGAACTATTTCCGAGAGGGACAATCCCCAAAATAGTAGAGGAATAGCGATAATTATACCCCCCAAAGGACCGGCCACCGCCACATCAAATAAAGCTTTGCGGGTGGGTACAGGGGATCGCATTTGAATGAAAGCCCCGAAGGTGCCGAGGAAGAAAGGAATGGGGATAAAATAGGGCAAAGTAGTTTTAATTTTATATTTAACTGCTGTCAAATAATGGCTGAATTCATGCAGTCCTAAAATAGCAATTAAGCCCAAACTGTAGGGTAAACCTTGCAATAATAAACTAGAATTATTTTCTAATTGTTGGGCGGTAATGCCACTTAATCCCGCACCGACCACTGTGGTGGTTAAGATAGTTAATAACAATAAACCCAGGGCAAGAAAGGGGCGAGTAATTTTTTCAGTTTCTATGGTTTCTGTTTTTTGCTGCCAGGGATTAGCCACAAGAGCGAAAAAAGGTTGTCCCTGAAAACTTTCTTGGAAAAGCAATAAAAAGCGATCGCCAAAAACCTTTTCCACATTGTTTTTAATCACTTGATAAGCTTCTTCGGGAACTGCTCGCAATTTGCCCCGACAGAGAATTGCTTGGGGACGATAATCGATATTTTGCAGATAATAAATACCCCAAGGAAAACAATCTCGTAGGGATTTTTCCTCTTCAGCAGTGATCGGTTTTAAATCACTTTTAGGTGCAGGATTATCAATATTTTCTAGGACTAAATTCGCTGTTTCCGGTGGTGATGGGGGGCTTTCTTGGGGAGTAACCCGACCCAATTGTACTAGCCACCAATACAAAAAAGGGCAGATCACAAAGGGACCGATGAGCAGAAATGCCGGCATGGGGGTATCCTCTCCATAGATTAACGTCCAGCCGGTCCAAATTAGAGCCGGAGTCATCAGGACTAACCAAATTAACCATATTGGTGTTGTCGTGACTTTGGCCACGCTACGCTTGACGATAAAATAAGTGAAACCGCCAAGAATCCCTAATAACAACCACATTTCCATATCGGCTCTTTTCTCTTGAGTAAAAGGCGGCTAATTTCAGCCGGCCCGGTCATCGATCGTGCTAGATTGTAAACCGCATTGATTGTGATTTGGATAGGCAAACCATGCGATCGGAAACCGAATCGTCTCCTTTAGAGGTTAGCAAAACCACAAAACCCCCTCGATTAATTCTAGAAGGTTTATACGCTTTCTCGCCTAATCGGGAAACCCTAGGGGGAACCTCTTATCTTATTGTAGAAAATACTGGTAATATTCTGGTGGATTGTCCTAGCTGCGACGAGAGCGAGCGGGATTTTCTCCGAGAAAAGGGAGTCCGTTACCTATTTTTTACCCATCGCGGGGGTCAGGGTAAACAGAGCGATTCTCTGCAAAGTTGGCTTGATTGTGAGATTATTCTACAGGAACAGGAAGCTTATCTGCTTCCTCACCGTCAAATTACCGTTTTTCAGCAGCAAATCCAGTTATCTCCCACTTGTAGCGGTTTTTGGACTCCTGGCCATTCTCCCGGCTCCTCCTGTCTCTACTGGAACCGTCATGGGGGGGTTTTATTTACCGGTCGTCATCTTCTCCCCGACACTAAGGGTCAACCGCGACCCCTACAGACCGCGAAAACTTTCCACTGGCTGCGGCAATTGCGATCGCAACAGGACATTTTAGACCGTTTTAGTCCGGAAACCCTCTCCTATCTTTGTCCGGGGGCTAATACCGGCTTTTTGCGTGGTCTGGGAATTATCGATCGCGCCTACGAAAAAATCAGCGCCAATCCTCTTAACTAAAGACTTTTTAGAAGCTGCATCGTTCAATTCCCAGAAATTATGAATTTAACCGTTAAAGACTTGGGTGAACAGGGATTGCTACCGATTCTGCAAAAATATTGTCCTGCGGAGATTATCGGTGATGATGGGGCGATTTTATCCCTGAAAGAGGGTTACTCTCTCGTCGTCACCACTGATGTTTTAGTTAATAACGTCCACTTTAGCGATCTTACCACCTCTCCGGAAGATGTGGGCTGGCGAGCGGCGGCGGCTAATTTATCCGATTTAGCGGCTATGGGGGCAGAACCCCTGGGAATTACGGTAGGATTGGCTTTAACTCCCGATCTAGCCATCGATTGGCTAGAAGGACTCTATCGGGGTCTTAGCTCTTGTCTGCAAGTATATCAGACGGCGATCGTTGGTGGCGATGTCTGTCGGGCCACGGAGATTAACATCAGCATCACCGCCCTGGGACAAGTGGCAAAAAATGAAGAAACTAGACGTTTTAACGCAAAAGTTGGCGATAGTATCGTTATTACCGGTTATCACGGTTTATCGCGGGCTGGATTAGAGTTACTCTTTCACCCTGAAACCGGCAGGAATTTAAATTCCGCCCAAAAAAAGCGATTAATCCAAGCCCATCAACGGCCGCGACCGAGACTTGATTGCATACCACATTTACAAAAAATTGTCAAGCAATTTCCCATCGCGGGCATGGATAGCAGTGACGGGTTAGCAGATGCTATCATCCAAATTTGTCGCTGTAGTGGGGTTGGTGCTGAAATCGAGAGGATTCCCCTGCATCCAACCCTGAAGGAATATGTAGGAGCCGAAAAAGCTCTAGAATGGGCTTTATACGGCGGTGAAGACTTTGAGTTAGTTTTGTGTTTGCCCCCGGACAGTGCCAGAGAATTGCTGGAGAAAGTGGGGGAAGAGGGGGCGATAATCGGTCAAATCGTCCGGGGGAAAGAGATAAAATTGGCCGATGGTAGAAACCTCAGTTTAAGCTCTGGATTTCAACATTTTTAGCCCCTATAAATCGCCAAAACCTTTCTTTTTCTTGATTTTCTTCGGTTTTTTCGGGCTGCCACCTTGACCGCGGAACCCCGGTTGATTGCCCCCCCCAAACATTCCGCCACCCATACCGGGCATCCCAGGCATAGCGGGCATTTGTCCCCGTCCCATCTGTTGCATCATCGATCGCATTCTGGTGAAATTAGTAATTAGTTTGTTAACTTCCGTTTCCGGATGTCCCGAACCTTTGGCAATGCGACGACGACGATTAGGAGACTTAGCCAATAAATCGGGGTTAGCGCGTTCCTCCGTGGTCATGGAATTAATCATCGCTTCCGTGCGTTTTAACTCTTTTTCGCCCTTTTCGATGTCTGTACCGCTCAGTTTGCCCAGACCGGGGATTAACTTTAAGACTCCCCCCAGGGAACCCATATTTTTTAACAGCCGCATCTGTTTGAGGAAGTCATTAAAATCAAACTTAGCCTCTAAAATCTTGGCCTGCATTTTGGCCGCGTCTTCTAGGTCTAACTGTTCCTGAGCTTTTTCCACTAGCGTCAGAACATCACCCATATTGAGGATGCGACTGGCAAGGCGATCGGGATAAAATGGCTCTAAAGCTTCTACTTTTTCCCCAACCCCAACAAATTTAATCGGTTGTCCCGATATTTGCCGCACTGATAGGGCTGCCCCACCGCGAGTATCGCCATCAAGTTTGGTGAGAATTGCCCCCGTGATGCCGATTTGTTGGTGAAAAGTGTTGGTAAGACTGGCCGCTTCCTGACCGGTCATCGCATCCACCACTAATAAAGTGTCGTCGGGCTTGACAATTTTCTTGATTTGTGCTAGTTCGCCCATCATCTGGGTGTCTATCTGCAAACGACCGGCGGTGTCGATGATAACGGTATCTACGCCCAATTCTTTGGCTTTTTCCACACCTTGACGGGCGATATCGACGGGATTAGCCTGAGAACCCATCTCGAAGACGGGAACATTTATCTGTTTACCGAGGGTGATTAATTGGTCAATGGCCGCCGGACGGTAAACATCGGTGGCCACCATCAGGCAGCTTTTGGACTGTTTGCGGAGATATAGGGCTAATTTGGCGGTGGCGGTGGTTTTTCCTGTCCCTTGCAACCCGGCCATTAAAATTACGGTGGGGGGTTTATCGGCCTGAGCTAGGGGAACGTTGCTTTCCCCCATAATTTTGACTAATTCATCATAGACAATTTTGATAAATTGCTGACCGGGATTGACTCCGGAAATCACTTCAGCGCCGAGGGCTTGTTTCTCGACCTCAGCAATAAATCCCTTGACTACCTGTAGGTTAACATCTGCTTCTAATAAAGCCCGCCGGACTTCTTTGAGGGTTTCTTGTATATTGGCCGAGGAGATTTTATCTTGACCTCGTAATTTTTTCCATGCGTCTTCTAAGCGGTCGGCCAGTGCGTCGAACATAGTTTCGGAATTAAATTTTTAACTAGATCGATTTTATCTCAAATGTCGGGGGAAGACCCCCGTTCTTACCCTGTCATTGGTCAGGGATCGGCGGCAAAGTTCGATCGAATGTTAAACTGAGTCTGTCTTAGCTTCGGAAGTATTCGATCGCTGCAGGAATCGATTCAAGAGAAAACCGAGGAGCAGGGCCTTAAATTCCAGGTCGTCAGTGAACTGTTTATAAAAGCTGAAAGGTTCATCTGATTAGCTGGAAACCCTATCCGGCAAAGGATTAATTCAATTTAGATCTGGAAAAAAACACAAAAGACTTATCTGGAAGGTGTTTCAATCCTTTAAGCTCCTGATAAACCGCCGAGAAGCATACCAAACTCAGAAGAGCCATAATTATTCTCAATTATAAAAATTGAGATAGTTTGTGCCGCTTAAATAAAGAGGTTTTGATAACCAAATTCAAGCATATCTAAAGAGTTTTGAGTTAAAAGTAAAACTTCAGGTTTTCATTCATTACAAAGGTACCAATTAACTAATTTTCCCAAAAAATTAGTTAGCCTATAATTATAACATATAATTAATTTGCAAGAGTTCTAATATCCGAATTAATTATCGAAGCTGGGCGAAGTAAAAGACAATATGAAGAATTTTTTATTTCTTGACTTGGCGCGATTATCGGCATTGCTTGGGCATTACTTTGACCTTTCTTCGGTAAATTAGCCCGTTTACCTAGTCATGGCGCTGCCCCCTGGACGACTAGAAAGAAACTTCGCCGATAAGTTAGGACGCATTCTAACCACCTATCCTTAGATTAGCTTAATCTCCCCAATCCTTTTACTGTTGCCTTTTGCAAGAGTGCAAGAGGACCTCATCTCAACAGGCAATTTAAATTCGCAGGCAGCTTATCATCTAACCCTGACATTAGCCAACTTTGTTAGATAAGAACTTTTTTAAGAATTATGATCGGCCTATAATAGTAACTGTAGTCACCCCTATCCTTTAGCGATAATTCTTGGTTTGGGGTTGATGTCCTTCAGCGCAAGCGAGATTGATTATGAAAATTAGCGAACTAGAAAACTACTTGGCTCAAGTTAAGTCAGAGATTGGTGACATCGATATCGTCTATCAATGTCGCAACCAGCACTATAGTTGGTTGGACAAAATTAGAAGCCATCAACTGAAAGTGTTAAAAAATACCGCAGACACTAAATTATTGATTTCTCTGCAATAGCCATTTTCTCTTGCTAGATGCCAGCAATGAGATCCAGTCTGTCTAATCTGCTTAACAGTTTATCTTTTCTTCACTGTCGATAGGTTCTTAAACCAGCCGCGTCGCCAAAAGAAAATGATTAAACTGAAAGCAACGGTTAGCATCAATACCCAGACGAACACATAGCCCCAATACCATTCTAATTCGGGCATATTATAGGGGGATTTATCAGTATTAAAGTTCATACCATAAATACCGACAATGAAGGTGAGAGGGATAAAAATCGTCGATATTACCGTTAAAGTTTTCATAATCTCGTTCATTTTATTACTCACGGAAGACAGGTAAAAATCCATTAAACCATTGGCAAATTCCCGGTAATTTTCGATAACATCGAGGATTTGTACCACATGGTCATAACAGTCCCTTAGATAGGGTTTAATGGTTATATCGATGACAATATACTCATCGCGTAAAAGAGCATTGAGGATGTCTCTTTGCGGCCAAATTGCTCGTCGGAGGGAGAGTAATTCCTGACGTAGTTGGTAAATTTTTGATAAAGTCTGCTCCGTGGGACTAGCTAAAATTTCGTTTTCTAACTCCTCGATTCTTTCTCCGTAGGACTCTAAAACAGGAAAATAACCGTCAATAATGGCATCCCAAATCGAGTAGGCTAAATAACCCGATTTTTGCTGCCGGATGGAACCTTTATTTAAACGGATTCTTTCCCTAACTCCCTCTAAAGAATCGTATTGTCCTTCTTCCTGCACGGTTAAAACATAATTCTTCCCGACTATTAAACTGATTTGTTCTAGCAAAAAACCCTGATGATCGATCAGGATAGCCATTGGCACTATAATTAAAATATAATTCTCGCATTCTTCTACTTTTGGTCTTTGGGGAATACTGACTATATCCTCAAGGGTTAAGGGATGTAAATGAAAAATTTCCCCCAACTCTTGCAGTTTATCTTCATTACCCAAACCGACGATATCAACCCAAGAGATGGAATCATTGGATAAATATTTAAGACAGTCTTGAGGTAAGAGATTATTAACTATAGTGGCTTGTTGAGAATTATAATTAATTAAAAATATCTCGGTAGCAACGGCATTTTCATCGATGGTGATTAACCCCGGCATCGTCCCGGGTTGATTATAGTGATAATCGTAAAGGTGGGGTTTTGTCTGGGAGGATTTTCGCCCTTTTTTATACCTAGTTAATCTTTTGTTATTGCTCATAGTTGAGATTGATCGCTGTTGGCCTTTTTCTTAGCATTGATCCCTCACAAATTCCTCAATTTTTAGCTAACTTTAAGATTGTCCAAGACTGTTAAAAAACGAAGATTAAACGTAAATGCCAATTATTAGCCGTTTCTCTCTCGATTTCGATGCGACGGATAAACTCACGAAAATAAAAACGGCGCTCTATTTCCGATAAATCTCGCCAAAATTGCGGAAAAGCAACGGCACGAGCGATAATAGTCAGGTTATCGGGGGGTAATTGGTCTAAACGTCCTTGAATCTGCGCGATCTCGTTTTTCAGTTTATAGGCCCGTAGATTAGCCGTTTCTTGATCTAAAATTCCCGCCGCTTCTAGGGAGGGCAATTGCGACAAAATATCGTTTTTTTGCCCTATTTCCTCGCTCATTCCCCGTTTGATCCCCTCTAAATCCGGTAAAGATATCTGGGCGATCGTCGGTGGTAGGTCTTGACAAATGCGCTCGATTGTGCTGTCGAGAATTTTCTCATAAGCGATCGCCGAACATTTTTTCGTCCGGGGACATTGCAAAGGTCGCAAATAGAGGTATTCCGGGCTTTTTCCTCGCGCTGTCACTTTGGTAATCGTCATCCCCGATTGACATTGACTACAAACGACTAAACCCGCTAAGGAACGCGGGGCGCTGGCACTGCGGGGGGGTAATTTGCGATTATTTCTCAGGATGCGATCAATCTGGGCTGCTTCTTCCCGGGAGATAATCGGGGTGTGGGTATCGGGGATAATATCTTGACCGAGATAGCACAAATCGCCGCGATAAACGGGATTGGTCAGCCATTTATGGGCAGTAGCTACCGATATCTTTTTACCGTAGCGTTTTTCTAGATAGCGCACCGTGGAACGCAGGGAAGCGGAAATCAAAAAGCGATCAAAAAAGTCTTTGACTACTGGCGCGGTACTGCGATCGAGTATATAACGCTCCTTGCCACGACGATAACCGTAGGGTGCTTTTCCGGGAGGAGGCAAAGCTTGCAGACGATTGTGAGCGTGACCTGCTTTTAAACGATTACTTAGTTCGTTTTTTGATATTTCTTGCAGAATATTGGCAAAATTCAGCTTATAATCTGGGTCTTCTAGGGCAATTATATCTATGTCGAGGGCTTCTAAAGATTGTAAAATTTTGCTAACTTCCGTGCCATTGTCTCCCAATTCTGCTAAGCGACGCAGGATCAGCAGTCGGGGGGGGGTCCCTTGACAATCGCGGAGCAGTTGCTGCCTTTGTGAGCGATCACCAAAATCCTGATACACTTGTTCGGGAGAATAGGTCGAAATCGAGGCATCGGGGGGACTATCGAGCAGGGGATTGGTATAGGTGTAGGCGATAATTTTCATGTTTTGCCGAAATCCTCCTATAGATAAGCTGTACTATATTTAAACCGCGTCCTGAAAATTTTAGTACAAATGATCGAACTTCCTCGACCCAGCCTCCTTCTCCCCGATCATAGACAGTCTTAACCAATAATTTAGATAGTCAACAGCTTATACTAAGGAAAATTCTTTCACCAGAACTTCCTTGGTAAATAGCGGAGCGGTAGTTATCTTTTCACCCCCTTGGCTCGCGCGTTTTTAATCGGTACTTTCGGGTCGGTGGCGATGATGTGAAGATCGATATTTTTCTGCCAGATCAGGCGCATGAGTTTTTGGGTGAAAGAACCTTTGATGAAATGCTTCCAGCGCGATTGAAGGCTCTCCCCGATCACAATCTGGGTGATTCGTTCGCGCTCGGCCACTTCGGCGATCGCTGCCGCCACCTGATAGCTTTTAACCCGTAAGAATTTCCCCTCGAATTCCCGACATAAACGTTCGCAGGTTTCGATATGTAAAGCCTCCTCTTTCGTGAGAAAGCGATCGGGGTTATCGACGAAAATGACGAAAAATTCGGCGTTCATATACCCCGCTATCCGCGCTCCCCGACGTAATAATCGTAAAGAGTTGGGATAGGTGGAAACACAGACTAATACCCGTTCGTGAACGGGACAGGATTGACCGATAAATTTTGTGGAATTACTCGCTTCTTCTTCTACCGTATCGGCCACCTCGCGCAGGGCCAGTTCCCGGAGGGCGATTAAATTGCGCCGTTGAAAGAAATTATTTAAAGATTGTTGTATCTTTTCGGGAGCGTAGATTTTTCCCGCCAATAATCTTTCCTCTAGGGTTTCGGCGGTAACATCTACCACGATCACTTCATCAGCTTCCTCCAAAATTCGATCGGGTATTCGCTCCCGCACCACCACCCCAGTGATTCGGGCGACCAGATCGTTTAAACTCTCGATATGCTGGATATTCACGGTCGAGTAAACATCGATTCCCTGGGATAAAATTATCTCCACATCCTGAAAACGTTTCTCTCGCTCCGAACCTGGTGCATTCGTGTGGGCCAATTCATCGATCAGACACAGCCGCGGCGAGCGGGCGATAATCGCTTCTGTATCCATTTCCGAGAGAGTGAATCCCTCTTTCTCTAGGATTTTTCTCGGTACGATTTCCAATCCCTCGGCTTTTTCGGCGGTCTCTTTCCGGCCGTGGGTTTCGAGAAGTCCGATCACTACGTCGGTTCCCTGCTTTCTGAGGCTATGCCCCTCCTCCAGCATCTTGTAGGTTTTCCCGACCCCCGGAGCCATACCGATAAAAATTTTATGTCTTCCCCGTCGCACGATCGTCTCCTTTTTGGCAACTTCCCTTACAGATTAAGATGATTCAATCGTAGCTGGGGGGATTGATACTAAATCCAGTTATTATACCATTTCTCTAAATGAAAACTACACATCGAATTTAAGTCACCCTTTTTAAGGGGGATTTAGGGGGATTAAACTTCTGTAGTCAGACTTTGGAGAATTGGTATTAAAAACTGATTATTTATTCCCTTTTGCCTCTTGCATGAGTGCCTCTCCTCATAACTAGCCTGTACTCAACGGATTTAGTATGAGTATCATTAATCCTTTTAATAGTGACGTGGAGTATAAACCCATTGCTTGGTTTTACCCTGCTCAATCAGGCGAGTTTTACTAGATCCGATCAAAATTATGGTTCGCATATCCGCATCGTTAATAGTCATATCCTCTAGGAATTTCACCGTCACTGTTTCCCCTTTTCGTCCTAAATTACGCGCTAGTACCACGGGAGTTTGCGGCGATCGCCATTGTAATAAAATCTCTTTTGCCTTCTCCAATTGCCAAGTGCGCTCTTGAGACACAGGATTATAAAATGCGATCGCTAAATCTGCTCGGGCTGCTAACTCAATGCGCTGAGAAATCACCTGCCAAGATTTGAGAATATCTGATAGGGAAATCGCACAAAAATCATGGCCTAAAGGCGCGCCAACCCTCGCCGCCGCCGCCTGCATCGCCGAAATCCCCGGACAGACCTGAATTGCGATCGCATCCCATGCCGGTTTTGCTTTTTTTTCTAATACCTCAAACACGGCCGCGGCCATGGCATAAATTCCCGGATCTCCGGAGGAAACTAAGACAACCGATCGCCCCTTAGCCGCTAAATCTAGGGCTATTTCTGCGCGATCAAGTTCCACCCGATTATCCGATTCATGGCGGACAATTTCTGGTTTTCTCAGGGATTCTACCAAATCCAAATAAGTTTTATAACCCACCCAATCCGTGGCTTTTTCCAACACTTCTCGAACTTCCGGCGACATCCAATTTAGCGCACCCGGTCCAGTTCCAACTATGGCTAATTTACCTTGACTTTCCAGGTCTAAATCCCCCAGTAGTAAACCAGATTTTTCCTTAATTTCCTGGCTTTCTTCCCAGAGATAAACTAAACAGGTATTGCTAGGTTGTGCTAAGTTTAAGTTACTTTTATCGATAATCTCAATGCTCAGTTTTGCTGCTGATGAAATCGGTAAATTACTATTTTTTAACCAGTCCGCTTCACCGATTAATTTTACTTTTTCACCAGCCAATAAATCGGCAAGAAACTTCTTAGCATCATCGGGATTAACTAACTGATAACCCGGTGGTGGCGATAATAAAGTCGTTTTAAATCTAATATCACCAGTGGTGGTAATTGCGGGGGAAATTTGCAAAACCGAGGCAATTTGACGAGCGAGATCATTAACCCCTTGTAAACCCCCCAACAAAGGCACTACGGCACTGCCATCTTCTGCGATTGCTAATACAGGTGGTTCTTGCCATTTATTAGTTAATAAAGGTGCTAAAGTGCGAATCAAAATACCCGCCGCACAAATGCCAATAATTGGCGTTCCCGTCTGGAAAAATTCTCGCACCGTTTCACCAAAATTAGTATAGGTAAAATCAGCCGAATGGGTACGCTTTATTAACCCATAAACCACTGCTTCCGGTAGGGCCATTTGCACTTGACGAGCAACGGGGATACTGGTTTCTCCTAAAATCAGAATAGCTGGAGGTTTCATTTGGCTTCCCCCGACTGCGTTGCGGTTAACTTTTGGATAAATTCTTGATGTTCTACCGAGTTAATTCCAGCCTTTAAGATGTCCAACACCCGTGACATATTGCCGTTGAGCATGGCAGATTCGACAAGCT
The DNA here is from genome assembly GCF_020246065.1 of Microcystis sp. M144S2. Classification (NCBI taxonomy): domain Bacteria; kingdom Bacillati; phylum Cyanobacteriota; class Cyanophyceae; order Chroococcales; family Microcystaceae; genus Microcystis; species Microcystis sp. M144S2. The sequence continues at coordinate 28,744 of NZ_JADBTR010000102.1, read as the reverse complement.
CACTGCAAGCTGAAATATCTAACCACAAACCCGGAAATACTAGAGAGCAAATCACCCCTTCTTGGTTGGGTAACAAAGAAATATAATCGCCATCTTGTAAACTAAACCAATCAATTTTTTGGTCAAATACCTGCCAAATAAGATATTCTTGAATGCCACTGCGTCGATAAGCGCGTTTTTTATCCCCTAAATCTATGGCGGCACTACTAGCGGCAATTTCTACCACTAATTCCGGCGCTCCTTCTAGGTATCCCTCTACAGTTAGGGTTGATTTTCCACCGCTTTCTTGACTGATTAATAACACCCCATCCGGCTGTAGTTCGTTGTCGATATCCAAGCGGACTGTTGGCTCAATACCCATTTGTACTTGGGGGGTAGCAACTTTGTATGTCCATAGCCAACCCACAAGATTGCCATGGGGTTCAGCATGAAATTTAAACCTTAATGGGGATGCCATATACACAACTCCTTCGATCAGTTCGGCTTTTTTTAATCCTGGCATAGCTTGATAACGGCGCTCGAATTCGGTACGAATTAAGCGATCCCCATTTTCTAACGGGGGTAAATGTTGAGTGGTTACAGCCTGAGAATTTAAGTATTTAACCGGGGAAGAAGTCATGGTGGCAGTCTTTGAAAACAAAACAGCATTGATTTTATTATAGATTGTTTCATCGGACTTCTTGCGGGATTTAACTTTTAGCTGAAATTTCGCCAGAAGTCCTGAGCTTTTAGCGATGGAATGAATGGCGACCAACAGATAGACAATTCCCCAAAACTATAGCATTTATCTTAGTGATGAGGTACAAAGTTTTCCTTTTGCGAAGTCGGTGGTCGATACCAAATTAGGTTACACTTCATCTAGTTATGAGAAACGCTGTCATAACTGATATAGCGAGCCTAAATGAAAGGTAAACGTCCTCTCCTAGAGCCTACCCGTTCACGAATAACCGATAACTGATAATGTTGGTTCCCCTTACCCGTCAATCGATCGAGCAAATTGTCCCGATTATCGCCACCGGCCCCCAGTACGCTCACTATTGGGGTAAATGGTCTGATTTTCTGCGCCGTTTATTCATTTCTATCATCGCTCTCACCGCAGCTTGGTTAATCGGTAATTTATTCGGCCCCGGTGGTTTAACAATTAAACTGATTTTCGACATTATCGCCGGTTTATATTGGCTCTGGGGTCCGGTTTACTGGGCCAGTGTTCGCAATAATACCTATCGTCGTCTTCCCTATGGGGGGTTTTGGCGCGGTCGCGTTTTCGATGCTTTTGTCACCGAGGAATTAATCGGGGAAGAAGAAAGGGTCAATAAACGCGGGGAATTAGAGATTATCGAAAATCGCCAACGCTGTATTAATCTAGAAATCGGTGATCAAACTGGCTTTTCGGCGATCGTTCGCGCTCCCCTCAAACGCATCCATAAATCGATCCGTCCCGGGATGGTGGCCGAAGCTTTGTTAATGTCTCGAGACCCCGATTTAGGGGATATCAATCAGCTTTCTGATGTCCATCTTCCCCAACTCGACCAGTGGATAGGGGAATATCCTGTGCTGCGACGGGATATTTTTCAGCAAGTTAGTCGCGAATTGGGAGGGGGAAAAGAACCCCGGCCAAAACCTTCTCGTTATTCTAATAATGTCATCCGAAGACGCAAAACCCGTTAATGGTTCGGCAATCTTTGAAACGATGCCGGTTTCTCAGTCATCAATGAATCATAATTTACAGATTTTGGGTAATTTAATCCTTGTTTTTGCTGTTTTTGAACCATCAAAAATTAATTATGCAAGAGGTTTAATATAATTTTAATTGAGCTTAGAAGGAGATAAATCGATGACGGCATCCTATGAGCAAGACTTTGGACTTTGGGCCGAACAAATGGCCGATTTATTAGCCTCCGGTCGGTTTTCCGAGTTAGATATTGAGAATTTAGTCGAAGAGGTGCGGGATTTGTCGAAACGGGAGCGCGATCGCTTACTTGCTAGTCTCAGATTAATTTTGCATCATTTATTAAAGTGGGACTATCAACCTCAACGGCGATCCAGGGGTTGGTTGGGAACTATTCAGCGAGAAAGAGCTAATATTAGGCTTTATTTGGACGATAGCCCCAGTTTAAAGCGATATTTAACCGATGAAAGCCTATTTAAACTCTATGCTGTTGCTTGTTGCGATGCCTTTAGAGAGACGGGATTAGAGTTTCCCCCCATTTGTCCCTACGGTATTGAGGATATTTTAAATCGTTCTCTTCATTTGTCGGAATGATAGACGAAAAACGATTAAAGTTGGTAAGCTTAGATAGTATCCACAGAATCTTAAGTTTATCGCCATGGTTGACTGGTTAATTGTCTGGGAGGTTACTGCATCCGCAGGTTCGCTTGTTCTTTCAGTAATGCAAGAGTTGGCAAAAGAGGGTGCAAAAGATTACGGAAAGGAATTTTTTAAAAACCGTCTAGGTAAAGTGTCACACTTACTTGAAAAAGATGTTCAAAAAAAAGCTTATGGAAAAGCAATGAAGGAGTTTTTAGCACTCTTTCAGCAACAGTTAGAAATGGCGGATCTGGAGGATGATCAAATTAAAAACTTTGAAAAACCCCTCAATACTTTTATTAAAGATGAACAAGTTGAACCTATTTTAGGGGATGCTTTTGATATTGATTGTCAAGTTCTTGATACTTTGACGTTAGCTCAATCTTGGCAAAGACTTAATTTACCCCCGTTACCTGCTGAATTTAACTGGGAAAAACTAGGTAAATTTTATTTGAGAAAAACTCAGGAAATTATTGAAAATTCTGAAAAGCTAAGAGCCGTTTTTTTAGTTAAGTTACAGAATAAAGATAGCCAAAATATTCAAGAAATAGCAGGAGTTAAAACAGATTATAATTTAGATAACTATGCGGAAGGCTTAAAAAAGGAATATGGCCATCTTAAATTAGAATGTTTAGACACAACGACTTATGAGCAAATCAAACTCTGGCGAATGTTTGTGCCGCAAAATGTGAGACGATGTAAACAGTTTATTCCTCAACTTTATGAATTACCTAAAGAAGTGCTGCAGGAACTTGTAGATAGGGGAGAAATTACTCAAGCAGAACTAGAACGAAAACGGCAAGAATATGTCAATGAAAAATTATATCCTGTTTTGAATATCGTCAATTCTTCTGAATACCGACGAACTGTAATTTTAGGCGATCCGGGGGCGGGAAAATCGAGTTTATTGCAGTATTTAGCTTTAAATTGGGCTGAAAAAGAACTCAGTCAGCGTGTTTTGCTTCCCCTTCCTCTTTTGATAGAATTGCGTATTTATGCCAGAGATAAGGATGAAAAAAAGTGTAAGAATATTCTAGAATTTTTCCATCAAGGTAATCTGATTTGTCATCTCAATCAACTTGCTTTAGATGATAAGCTTAAAAAAGGTCAGGCTCTTGTGCTTTTTGATGGTTTAGATGAAGTTTTTAATCCTCAACTAAGAGAAGAAATTGTCACGGATATCAAACGTTTTAGTATTCAATATCCTCAAGTGCAGATTATAGTAACTTCTCGCTGGTTAGGATATAAAGCAGAAGAATTAAATCATGCTGGTTTTGAACATTTTATGATCCAAGATTTAGATAAAGATCAGATTGAAGATTTTATCAAACGTTGGCATGATTTAGCTTTTGAAAATCGAGATGATAAAACCCAAAAACAAGAACGTTTACAAAAGGCAATTAAGGAGTCAAAAGCGATTCGGCAATTAGCAGGAAATCCTTTATTATTAACGATGATGGCTATTCTAAATCGAACTCAAGAATTACCAAGAGATCGCTCAAAACTTTATGAAAAAGCGTCAGAGGTGTTATTACATCAATGGGATTTTGAAACCAAGGAAGGATTAATTGATCCTGAACTGAAAAAATATCTTTACAATATTGATCTAAGAGATAAAAGGGACATTCTGCGTTTAGTCGCAAGTGCCATGCAAGCAGGAGAAAAAGGGTTAGATGCTAATTTAATCTATAAGGAAGAATTAGAAAATATTTTGACTCAATATCTTGAAAAAACAGGAATTAACAAACGAGATGCTAGTGATCTGACTGATTTAATTATCAAACAACTCCGCTATCGTAATTTTATTCTTTGTTCTTTAGGTGGCAATGCTTTTGCTTTTGTTCATCGAACTTTTTTAGAATACTTTTGTGCTTGCGAGTTTTATGAAAGATTTAAAAACCGAGGATTCCCAGACGGAATTACTCTTGAGGAATTGAAAACCAAAGTATTTGGAGAACATTATTCAGATCCTGTTTGGAAAGAAGTTTTATGTTTATTGATGGGGATGCTAAGTGCAGAATTTCCCAAAGAAGTTGCTGAAGAATTAATTAACTATCTCATTGATATGGAGGAAAAAGATCAGGAATTTGCTTATCTTTTTTTGGCAGCAGATTGTTATGGAGAATTGCGAAATCAGTCTATTTATGTTAAACTAAGTCAGCGATTGTTAGATAGTCTTCAATCATTAACTAAATCGTCTTATAGGTATGCTGATACTGATTTTAAGGAAAAAACAGTTGCTAAAATTGGAGCAATTTGGCAAGATCATCGGACAGGATGGAGTGTTCTTCAAGCTATAGCAACTGAAAGAAATGTTTGGTATGTTCAAGATCAAGCTGTTATTCAATTATCTAGAATTGCTAAAATTCATTCTGAGGCGTTAGTTTATCTACAGGAATTTGCTAGACAGGGTAAATCAGAAGCAATTGAAGCTTTAGCAACCCATTGGCGAGATAATCCTCAAACTTTACCCATTATTCAACAACAAGCTAACAAGGGTAAAAGTCTAGCAATTCAAGCTTTAGTAACCCATTGGCGAGATAATCCGCAAACTTTACCCATTATTCAACAACAAGCTAACAAGGGTCAATCAAAAGCGATTGAAGCTTTAGCAAACCATTGGCGAGATAATCCTCAAACCTTACCCATTATTCAACAACAAGCTAATAAGGGTGAACATAGAGCAATTGAAGCTTTAGCAAACCATTGGCGAGATCACGCTCAAACTTTACCCATTATTCAACAACTAGCTAATAAGGCTGAAGGGGAAATTATTGGACTTTTGACGGCATTAGCTAGAATAACAATTGACTCGGAAATAGGAGCAATTATCGAAACAATATTAGCTAGAACGGATGTAGATGCTAAAATCAAAGAAGGTTTTCAAGAATTTCTTTACTATAGTAATTTCAGAGATTGGAGAAATCCCGATTAAGATAGCTAATCTGCTAATTTTGTAGGGTGCGTGTTTGCGGCTACTAATTCTGATGAAAAACCAAAATCAATAATCCGCACCCGACGCAGCAAATTTATTATTAAATTGGTGCATTATGCTTTCGCACTTCACACCCTAAGAGTGGTACGAAGTTGAAGGGTGATCGTTCTTGTCGGTGGGGTGGAGTGCGATCTCTGTCATCGAATAAGATATAATTGGGAAGGTAAAAATAGTTAAAGCATTATGAGTTACCAAAACATTATTACCATTGAACCTGGAAAACGAAGCGGAAAACCCTGCATTCGAGGAATGCGTATAACTGTGTACGATATTCTAGAATATTTAGCAGCAGGAATGACAGAAGCAGAAATTCTTGAGGATTTTTCAGAATTAACTTCCGAGGATATCAAAGCTTGTTTGGCTTTTGCTGCTGATCGAGAGAAAAAATTATTTATCACCTCTTTATGAAACTGTTATTAGATGAAAATTTGTTAGATCGGATTATTGATAAAATAATTGATTTATATTCTGATTCTCAGCACGTCAAGACTTTAGGACTGATCAATACTGATGATGCACTTATCTGGGAATTTGCCAAATTCAACGATTTTGTAATTGTCTCTAAAGATGCCGATTTTCATCAGCGCAGTCTATTATATGGTCATCCACCAAAATTTATCTATCTTCGTATTGGCAATAGTCCCACTGCAAAGATTATCGAAATTTTAAGGGATAATTTTTTAATCGTTATTAAATTTTACAATAGTGAAACAGAAAGTATGCTGATATTAAGTTGAGTGTGAGCGCATCATCTTGCAATCGCCTAATCTTGTAGGCTGCGTTAGGCGGTTACTAATTTTGATGAAAAACCAAAATTAACAATCTGCATCCCACGCAGCAAATTTATTATTAAATTGGTGCGTTATGATTATAATACTTAGAGGTCATCTGGAGTTAATCCTGTTAATTTAGCAATTCTTGCTAACATTTTCGGTCCAATTTCATCGCCATCATGGAAAGCAAAAACGACATCATTCCAGCCAGACCTTTCTAAAATTTTATGAGAGCCTGTCTGTCGTTTAATTTTCCAACCTATGCTTTTTAATGCTTTTAAAACTTGTTTGGCTTTCGTTGCTGACCATTGACTCATAGAGCAACAAATGATAAATTTAGGTGATTTTCTGGAAGTTCTCCCTGTTCAAGTTGATCGGCTAAGACACGCAAGGCAAGTGCTTGAACTTTAGCAATAGCTTCCTGTTGACTATTGCCATAGACTAAAACTCCCGGAAGTTCGACGATTTCAGCAATATATCGTCCATCTTCTTCTTGTTCTATTTCAATCTTATAATTCATTTGAGAATTACCTATGGGATGACCTGCTGTCTTGATTATATTAGATTTTATAGCCGCTCTTGTCGGTTGGATTGACCCAAGGAAACCCAACACACATTAGATAGGGTTTGCCGAAAAAGCTTTTCGTGGGGTTAGGAGTCAGTCCCAACGAAAAAATTTTCACCACCACAGATGAAAGAGGTTTCTTTCCCTACACCCCACACCCTACACCCTACACCCTCTTTCCAGTCAGTCCCAACGAAAAAATTTTCACCACCACAGATGAAAGAGGTTTCTTTCCCTACACCCCACACCCGTTCGGACCTCGGCCATCTATATATATAGGGTTTGCCGAAAAAGCGTTTCGTGGGGTTAGGAGTCAGTATTCAGATGCGGGTTTTCAGTTCACTGTTCACAGCAAAATACTCCCCACTTCCCCACTTCCCCAATCCCCTATACCTTTTAAACAGGATTTAGTATTAGCCTGTATCAGCATTTCTGATTCTATAGTTAAGTTTGGCTAATAACAGCTTATTTTTAGTTGCTTGTCAATCCCCTATTATAATTTTTAATCTCTGACCTTTAGCCCGATTTGACATTGATCTTAAAAATCTGGTTTTTTGTAGCAAAGATAACAGTTTTATTAACCATTATCTGCTGCTATAGAGGGAAATCGGGGAGGGCTGATAATCCTTGAAAGCCTTGTCAATACTAGCATTATTACCTCTCGAAATTTCACTAATTCCCCAAGTTTTCCTAACCTTGCCCCCCTCTAGGAGACAAAAAATTAAAAAACTTTTATCTTAACTTGGTTTTTAGCGCCAGTCAACCCTTTATTTAAATTTTTGATTCTCTTGCCCGATAACGATATAAATTCTTGTAATGACCAACCAATTTTCCGTGATAGGGTTGAACAGAACGCAACCAAGTTAGCTTTGCAAGCAAAAAGGAATGTTAGCAAATTCCTTCAGCTTTGCATTGGGAACTTGCTAACGCACAATAAGAAAGTCTATGAATAAACAACTGATCAACAAACTACAAGCTGTAACTGCCCTTACCGTAGTGGGGACTACAGCCTCGATAATTTGTTCCCAGACAGCAGGACACAGCAACAGCCTGACGGATATTAGCGTAGGTCGTCAAACTGTTATCGAGTCAACTACTCAAACCGTTCTGTCCGCTTTTTCTAATAGTCGAACATCCGATTCAGATATTAAAGTATCACGTTCGGTTCAAGATAATGCTAACGAAATTCTAAAAACTTTGGAGTCCCTAGTGGACAAAGAAAATACCGTCCCTGCAAGCGTTACACCCCGGACCCAAGAGGCCATTCCTTCCACGGGACAACCCCAATCACAACCCAATCAAGTCAAGCCGGCCCCGGCCAGCAATCCTGCCTCGGTGACACCAGCAGAGAAGCCGAAAACAAGCCCAGCGGTAAAAACCAGCAGTCGCCCCCGTAAAAAGGGAATGGCCTCCTGGTATGGTCCCGGTTTCCATGGTCGTCGCACCGCTAGTGGTGAGACTTTTAACTCTGGTGGTTTAACTGCCGCTCATCGCTATCTACCTTTCGGCACCAAGGTTAGGGTAACTAATCTGCGTAACGGGCGCTCGGTGGTGGTGCGAATTAACGATCGCGGTCCGTTTACCGGTGGTCGCGTCATCGACCTCTCCAGAGGTGCGGCAGCGATTATCGGTGTCTTCCAATCGGGAGTTGCCCCGGTGGTCTTGGAAGTTTTAGGCAGATAATCACTGATCACTATGGCAGTGATCACTGCTATAGTGATCCTATTGGGATTTGACAGGGTTTATGTTAGAAATTAACGATTTATCGGTTAATTATGGCGGAATAAAGGCATTACAGCAGGTTAGTTTAAGGGTAGAAACGGGGGAAATTGTCACCCTGATTGGAGCGAACGGAGCAGGAAAAACGACGACTCTAAAGACGATATCTCGGATTTTAACGGCAAAGACGGGGCGAATCATTTATCAGGGTCAAGATATTACCCATTTACCGCCCCATGAAATCGTTAAACGGGGAATTGCCCATAGTCCGGAAGGTAGAAGAATCTTAGCTCGTCAAACAGTCTTGACAAATTTGCAGTTAGGTGCTTATACGAGAAGCGATCGCCTAGGAGTAAAAAGCGATATCGAAGAGCAGTGGCAACTTTTTCCCCGACTATCGGAGCGCCGAGAGCAGTTAGCGGGAACCCTAAGCGGTGGGGAACAGCAGATGCTTGCGATCGCTAGAGCTTTAATGAGTCGTCCCAAGTTATTGTTACTAGACGAACCCAGTTTAGGACTAGCGCCGCAGATAGTGCGAGAAATATTCAGTATTATCCGTAAATTAAACGAATCGGGAGTAACTATCCTGTTAGTGGAACAAAACGCTAATTTAGCCCTAGAAACTGCCAATCGCGGCTATGTTTTGGAAGCGGGACGCTTGACTATTGCGGGAGAAGCCGGGGATTTACTCAGGGATGAGCGGGTCAAACAGGCCTATTTGGGTTAATCGATGATGATGCGGCAACTATAGATAAAATTCTATAGTAAAGGTAGGAGAAAAAATATTCACAAAATTTTACAAAGTCGCATAAAATGAACACATAACGAAATAGGTATTTTTTCTTACTGCCATGCTAACGGCTAACTTCCCCTGGCTCACTGCCATCATTTTGCTCCCCTTGCTTGCCTCTTTCCTAATCCCTGTAATCCCCGACAAGGAAGGAAAAACCGTTCGTTGGTTTGCTCTTGGAGTCGGACTAGCAGACTTTATATTAATGTGCTACGTCTTTTTACAAAAATATGATTTAAGCAACCCCAACCTACAATTAGTGGAAAAAATCGATTGGGTTCCCCAAATTGGTTTAAGTTGGGCGGTGTCGGTGGATGGTATCTCGGCACCGTTAGTTTTATTAGCAGGATTGGTGACAACCCTTTCTATCTTGGCCGCGTGGCAAGTGGACCGTAAACCCCGTTTATTCTACTTCCTGATGCTGTTGCTCTACGCCGCTCAGATTGGTGTTTTCGTCGCCCAAGATTTATTATTATTCTTTTTAATGTGGGAAATCGAGTTAATTCCCGTTTATCTACTCGTTTCCATCTGGGGTGGCCAAAAACGTCGTTATGCCGCCACTAAATTCTTACTCTACACCGCCGCCGCTTCTATCTTCATCCTCGTTGCCGGTCTAGCCATGGCCCTTTACGGTGGTGGTGCGATGACCTTTGATATGGCGGAATTAGGATTTAAAGATTATCCCCTCGCTTTAGAATTAGTCCTTTACGCCGGTTTATTAATCGCTTTCGGTGTCAAACTCGCTATCTTCCCCCTCCATACTTGGCTCCCCGATGCTCACGGTGAAGCTTCTGCACCTGTATCGATGATTCTCGCTGGTGTTCTCCTTAAAATGGGTGGTTATGGTTTAATCCGTCTTAATATGGGTCTTCTACCCGATGCACACATCTACTTTGCCCCGATTCTAGCGATTCTCGGTGTCGTTAATATTATCTACGGTGCTTTCGCTTCCTTCGGTCAACAAAACATGAAACGCCGTCTCGCTTATTCCTCGGTTTCACACATGGGATTCGTCCTTTTAGGGATTGCTTCCTTTACCGATGTGGGTATTAGCGGTGCTATGTTACAAATGCTCTCCCATGGTTTAATTGCCGCCGTCTTATTCTTCCTTGCTGGTGTCACCTACGACCGCACCCATACCTTAGCTTTAAACGAGATGGGTGGGATTGCCCAAGCGATGCCGAAAGTCTTCGCTCTCTTTACTGCCGGCGCCATGGCTTCCCTAGCTTTACCCGGAATGAGCGGTTTTGCCAGCGAAATTACTGTATTCATCGGTGTCACTAGCAGTGACGTTTATAGCCAAACCTTCCGGGTTGTGACTGTCTTCCTCGCTTCCGTTGGTTTAATCCTCACCCCGATTTATCTACTCTCCATGCTTCGTCAAGTTTTCTACGGAGATGGTTCTTCCTGCGATATTACTAACATTACCCCCAACAAAAGCAACGAACAAGCAGTTTGTTTTGGTACTAGCTGTGTCCTTCCTGACGAATCAGAATATATTGACGCTAAACCCAGAGAAATCTTTATCGCTGTCTCTTTCCTCGCTTTGATTGTCGCTATCGGTTTTTATCCCCAACTCGCTACCCGTATCTACGATGTGAAAACGGTGGCAGTTAACTCGGAAGTGCGTCAAGCTTACACAGAAATCGCCGCTACTCGTCAAAATATCTACGCTGAAACTCAACCCGACGTAAGCGCCAAAGTTGCCAGTATATTCCAATAAATTGGCAAGTCTAAAGTGAATAGGTTATCGGGAGTGGAAATTCTGCTCCTGATTTTTTTTGGCGAGGAGAAAGATGCGAGCATTTATACTAAAATCTAAGGTAGCCGGTTTAATATCGTCTCTGGGATCAAAACAAAAGCTTAGAATAGATAAAATATGTGGACTTTTATTGATTTATTTGCTGGTATAGGAGGATTTAGAATCGCCCTAGAAAATCTCGGTTGTCAATGCGTTTTTTCCTCGGAAATCGATCCTCACTCCCAAAAGGTTTACTTAGCTAACTATGGTCATTTACCCGATAATCAAGACATCAGAAAATTAGAGGTAAAAACTGTCCCCGATCATGATATACTCTGTGGCGGTTTTCCCTGTCAAGCCTTTAGTATCGCCGGCAGAAAACACGGTTTTGAAGATGCACGCGGAACCTTATTTTTTGAAGTTGCCCGGATCCTGCACGAAAAGAAACCGAAAGCTTTTATCTTAGAAAATGTTCAGGGTTTAGTCCACCACGATGGAGGTAAAACTTTAAAAACTATTTTAGATATATTAGAAAAGGATTTGCATTATTTTGTCCCTAGTCCCCAGATTTTAAATGCCAGATATTTTGGGGTTCCTCAAAACCGTCCCCGAATTTTTATCGTCGGTTTTCGAGAAGATTTAAATATTTACCATTTTTCCTATCCTCAACCAACCCATCAAGAAACTTGTCTCAAAGATATCCTAGAAGAAAAGGAAGTCAGCGTTAAATATTATCTCTCTAATCAGTATTTAGAAACTTTGTTTAAACACAAGGCCAGACACCAAAATAAAGGTAATGGGTTCGGTTATGAGATTATTTCTCCCGATGGTATCGCTAATGCTATTGTGGTGGGAGGTATGGGAAAAGAAAGAAATTTAGTTATCGATCAAAGACTGACTAATTTTACTCCCGTTACTCGCATTAAGGGAGAGGTAAATAAATTATTCGTCCGCAGAATGACCCCCAGAGAATGGGCAAGATTACAGGGATTTACCGATAGTTTTCAGATTGTTGTCAGCGATGTCCAAGCTTATAAACAGTTCGGTAATTCTGTGGCCATTCCCGTGGTAAAAGCGGTGGCAAAGGAGGTGATTAAAGCTTTAGATTTATCCAGAGATTCTCAAGAAAATATCAGGGCTAAAGACCTACAGGGGAGACAATTAGAGTTATTGTCAATCTGAGGAACAATAACAATTTTTTCTAGGGGTTTGGGTATATCAAGAATAGTTATTATTGGAACGATACGTTCGCTGTTTAGGCTCAACTCTAACTGGATTAATACTAAATCTGGTTATTAACAACTGATTATTTATTCTCCCTATTGCCTATTGCCTTTTGCCTGTTCTCATACATAGCCCATACTCAACGGATTTAGTATAACAGTGGACTTGTTGCATAATTAATTTTCGAGAGTTCAAAAATGGGAAAAATAGCCATGAGGTAACAATCAAAGAGCAGCAGAGGTGATGGTTTCGCCGGTTGTGCTTGTTAAAGGTATCTTCCTTGTACTACACTTGTAACACCAATAGGTTTAGTATTCGGGAGAAAAAATTATGCGGACAATCACACGCACCACCACTACCGAGATGGAAGTCACCAGCATTCGTCTGGAAAGAGTCCTCAAAGACAAGCTGAAAGAGATTTCCGGCAATCAAGGTTATCAAGCACTCATTCGCGATGTCTTATGGAATTTCGTTCAGCAGAAATCAGGAGATTATCGACCTCAGTTTTGTGCTGGTGATATAAGGGCAGTATTTAACGCTACAGCTAGAAAAAATGAGATTTGCGCTCTCACAGGCAAGTTAATCCCCGCTAATGAAACAATGTTGTTAGGTTTGACTATCTATGGCGATTTAGTCCCGTTGAGTATGGATAGTTATACCAATTTAAAATAAGTTTGACTAGGGTGGGGCAGAATCCGGTATAGTTAGTCCTCACCCAAGGGAAGTGGGAATTATAAATTATAAATTATGAATTATGAATTGAGAGGTGGGGAGTTTTTTGCTGTGAACAGTGAACTGATAACCGATAACTGATAACTGATGACTGAAGCAATTTTACGAGTGGTTTTAATTAATCCGCAAATTCCGCCAAATACGGGGAATATTGCCCGTACCTGCGCCGCAACGAGGACAGAATTGCATTTAGTCGGTCCTTTGGGTTTTGAAATTAGCGATCGCTATCTGAAGCGGGCCGGCTTAGATTATTGGCCCTATGTAAAACTTATGTACCACTTGACAATAGATGATTTCTGTGCATATCAACAAAAGAGCGGCGGACGAGCGATCGGGTTTACCGTGCGCGGCAGCAGCAGTTATGTCCAGTACACCTATCAAAGCGGAGATTGGCTACTTTTTGGCAGTGAAACCGACGGTATTCCGGCAGATTTATTAAATAAGTGCGATGACACGGTTTATATTCCCATGGCAGAACCGGGGGTGAGAAGTTTAAATCTTTCCGTTAGTGTGGCGATCGGATTATTCGAGGCCAGACGACAATTGGGATTTACTCGTTAGCGGGACATTTGGCTATATAAACAGAGCAAATAAACTAAATTGAGCAAAAAATCAGAAAATTGCTTTTATTTAGCTGATTTTTGCCCATATCAGAAAAAATAGTGATCGCAGTCAATCTTGTCCGTAATAACAGCAAGAAATTATGTGGATTATCCTAGAGCAAATTAATTGTTGCTCCTTTGTAATTACATAATTTATTGAAAATAAAAAGGCAAGATGAGGCTCATGAATATCTTCGACCTTTCTCGAAAACATTTTGGCAATCTACAGCTTTTTCATCGGCAAAAATCCACCTCTGGCTTAACTCAAGTCGAGATGTTAGTTACCTTAATTTTATTAGGAATTCTCTTAACCATTGCCCTTTCTGTTTATCAGCGTTTAATGGCTTGGATTCGCTTAAATATCGCCACCTTTGAAATATCACAGCAGTGGAAAAATACCCGTTACCAAGCCATGGGAGAAGGTTCTTATCCCCTATCTTTGTGCATGGCAGCAAGTGAAACCGAACAGATTAAAGTGGCCAAAGTGCAGGGGGACGAATGTGAAAATGTCACCGAATGGACTCCCATCACTCGCGGTGTTAGCATCGATACTAATAATTCTACCCTACGCCGAGTTAGTGGACCTGTGGGTAATCAAGGTACAATTTATCGCGCTAGTTGGGCCGATACAAAGGGGGGTTTAGGGGGTTCTTGGGGACAGTTAGGCAGAATTACTTTAGTTGCTTCCGGTACACCCGACAAACGCTGTTTATTTTTATTCCGTGTTGATGGTAGTTGGGATATTCGCCAAGATAATAGATGTGTGGGTTAAAGCTGATTTAAAACTAGGGAATCAGACGATCAATTTGTTGAGCTAAATCAAAATCTAAGTTACTCAAACCTCCCACGTCATGGGTAGTGAGGGAAAGAGTAACGCGATTGTAATTGATGGTAATATCAGGATGATGACCTAGTAATTCAGCCGGAGTAACTAAGCGATTAACAAAAGTGATCGCTTCGATAAAATTGTTAAATTTAAAAGTTTTTTCAATCCGTTGATCTCGTAACTGCCAGCCCGGGATAGTCTGTAATTGTTGGGAGATTTCTTGATCGGATAAACGAGTAGTGGGTAAAGAGAGGACTAATTGACCAGTTAACCCAATCATGAAAGCGATCGCTATTGCTAAGAATTGCTTCAACATTGAAGACGCTCCCGTAGTTGTGGTGAGCAGAAAAAGTGATCGATCGGGAGAGCATAAGCCCAAAATCTAACATAAAATCTAACATTAAGAAACACTTTACACCATAATTTCGAGAGAGCCAGGCTCAAAAATCAAGAATCCCGACAGATAGCCTTTCCGGGGGGAAACTTAAACGGTTTTCAGTCCGTCTGGGATTACACTAGAAAATACTCACTTATTCGATCGAGCCGTTCATGATTATTTCCGTCGTAGCACTGAAGGGAGGGGTCGGGAAAACCACCACATCGATTCATTTGGCCGCCTATTTTCAAGAAAAAGCGCCCACCTTATTGATTGATGCGGATAAAAATCGTTCGGCTCTCCATTGGTCCCGGGAAGATACCCTTCCTTTTATGGTAGCGTCCCAAGCTGGAGCGACGGGACTGGTGAAACAATACACTCATATTATTGTCGATACCCAGGCCCGGCCAGAGCCAGACGAGTTAAAAGATTTAGCTCAGGGCAGCGATTTATTAATCTTACCCACCACTCCCAATCATCTCGATATCGATGTCACCATTAAAGCGGCAGAATTGCTGTCCACGATGACCGATAATTATCGAGTTCTGTTAACCCAAGTGGATTCACGGACAAAAACAGGACGGGAAGCGCGGAAAGCTCTAGAAGAAGCGAAATTACCGCTATTTAAGCGAGAAATTCCCCGTTTAGTTGCTTTTGAACGAGCGGCCGAAAAGGGAGTCATCGTCAAAGATTATCCCGACCCCCGGTCGAATTTCGGTTGGCTTTGTTACCAAGCGGTCGGTAAAGAAATTTTTGCCCTAATGACATAAATTGTTAAAAAAGTTAACATTAATATTTGTGTCATTTTTCCCCGAAAAGATACTTAATCTGCATGGGGACTTTTTGTAATCTTCCGTTAAGTGTTCACTCCTAAATCCGTAAAGTCTGAGACAATCAAAAAAAGTCTGACTGTAGGAGAACCCTCTATGAAATTGGCCTATTGGATGTATGCGGGTCCCGCTCATATTGGCACTTTAAGGATCGCCAGTTCCTTTAAAAATGTTCATGCTATCATGCACGCTCCTCTGGGAGACGATTATTTTAACGTCATGCGCTCGATGTTGGAAAGGGAGCGTAATTTTACCCCCGTCACTGCTAGTATTGTCGATCGTAATGTTTTAGCCCGGGGTTCCCAAGAAAAAGTCGTCGATAATATTGTTCGCAAAGATCGCGAAGAAAGTCCCGATTTAATCGTTTTAACCCCCACCTGTACCTCCAGCATTCTCCAAGAGGATTTACAAAACTTTGTCGAAAGAGCGCGACAGGATGCCGAGGGGGATGTGCTGCTGGCCGATGTTAACCACTATCGCTATAATGAGCTACAAGCGGCCGATAAAACCCTCTATCAAATTATCAAATATTATCTCGATAAGGCCCAGAGAAAAGGGGAAATTATCTCCCAGAAAACCCCTAAACCTTCGGTTAATATTATCGGTATTACCACCCTCGGTTTCCATAACCAACATGATCGCACGGAATTAAAGCGGTTAATGGCAGATTTGGACATTGAAGTTAACGAAATTATCCCCGAAGCTGCCTCGGTGGATAACTTAAAAAATCTGCCCCGCGCTTGGTTTAATCTGGTTCCCTATCGAGAAGTGGGATTAATGACAGCCAAATATCTCGAAAGTGAATTCGCCATGCCCTACGTTGATATTACCCCCATGGGAGTAGTGGAAACAGCCCGCTGTATTCGCAAAATTCAAGAGGTAATTAATGGCCAAGGTGCGGCAGTAGATTACGAAGATTTTATCAATGAACAAACTCTGCATATCTCCCAAGCTGCTTGGTTTTCTCGTTCCATTGACTGTCAGAATTTAACGGGCAAAAAAGCGGTGGTTTTTGGTGATAATACCCACGCAGCCGCTATGACAAAAATTCTTGCCAGGGAGATGGGAATTCATGTGGTTTTAGCGGGGACTTATTGCAAGTATGATGCGGATTGGTTCCTGGAACAAGTGAGTGAATATTGCGATGAAGTGTTAATTAGTGATGATAATGGGGCGATAGGGGATGCTATTGCTCGATTAGAACCAGCGGCGATATTTGGTACTCAAATGGAACGTCATGTGGGCAAACGTTTAGATATTCCCTGTGGAGTAATTGCCGCACCTATTCATATCCAAAATTTCCCCCTCGGTTATAAACCTTTCTTAGGTTACGAAGGCACTAATCAGATCGCCGATTTGGTCTATAATTCCTTTACTTTGGGTATGGAAGATCACCTATTAGAGATATTCGGTGGTCATGATACCAAAGAGGTAATTACTAAGGGTATTTCGGCAGATTCTGACCTAAATTGGAATAAGGAAGCTACGGTAGAATTGCAGAAAATACCCGGTTTTGTGCGCGGGAAAGTCAAACGAAATACCGAAAAATTTGCCCGGGAGCGAGGTATTGGTGAAATAACTTTAGAGGTAATGTATGCCGCTAAAGAATCTGTAGGAGCTTAATTATTTTTGGGGCTGAAAGTTAACAGCATTCAGCCCTATTTTTTAGTTATCTACTTAATCCCTTAAGTATTCTTTCCTCTACTTCTTTTCCCTGAATTAACACTCCAAATCCTCCTAAACCAGTGGGATTGATTAATTGATGTAAGGCATCTCGGCGCTGAAATATAGTTGATATATCGATTTTTCCTTGAGAAAGTTGATTTAATCTATCCCCTAATCCTAAAGCCATTAAAAATAATCCTTGCTGAGTAAAACCGAGATTTTTTAAGCCTAATTTCTCCCCTTGACGTTGTAAAGCAGTAAAATCCACATGAGTGGTAATATCTTGTTCTCCTACCCACAAATAAGGATGATCATGACGCTGGTGTTGTCGATAACATTGTAGGGTTCCTTGACTTCTTTGGGGATGATAATATTTTTCGGCAGTGTAACCGTAATCTATGGTTAAGATATAACCTCGATCGAGTTTCCGATTAACCGTTTCTAACCAGTCTAAAGCTAATAAGTTTACCTCGGTTTGATAACCCTCCGGATAAAGTGGGGAGGGAATATTTATCCCCACTAAATCAAAATAGTCTTTGATTCTGTCGGTGGATAAATCTGCGATAATCTCCTGAAAAGGTTCCCCCAATCCCAGATAAATTTCTCGTAATTCTCCCGACTCGATCACAACTCGATGGACAGGAAAAGCATCGATTAACTCATTACTAAACACACAACCCACAAGGGAATTATCGGCTAAATTCGGCCAACTTTGCCAAGATACCGGGGAATATCCCGCTAAAGTTGCCCTTTGTCTTTCCCTGAGTTTCTGAGATTGTTCGATAATTATATAACTGAGATTTTCATAAAAATCAGCATAGCTATGACTTAAATAATCAAGGATATCTTTCGCTAAAATTCCCGAACCTGCTCCCACTTCCACTAAAGTAAATCCAGGCGAATTGCCCAAAAATTCCGCCATCTCGACAAATTGCTCTGCCAACAATTGGCCAAAATCTGCCACTAGGGACGAGGAAGTAAAAAAATCTCCTTTTGAGCCAATTTCTACTTTTCCAGAGGTGTAATAGCCATAATCAGGGTGATAGAGAGCTAAATCCATCCAGCGATCGAAGCTAATTCGACCCGCCGCTGATTGTTTAATTTCCTCTAGGATGATTGCTTCTAAATTCATTTTGATCAGGGAATTATGAATTATGAATTATGAATTATGAAATGGGAAGTGGGAATTAGGAATTATGAAATGGGAAGTGGGAATTAGGAAGTGGGAATTAGGAAGGGTGCATCTAACATTTGCAAAAATACCGACAATCAGCAATTATCAGTGACTCTTAAATTATTACAGACGTATCAGCAGCTGCGTGTAAGCATCCCACCGAAAAACTAATGCGCGGGGGGTTTGGGGGCGGCACTTCGACACGCTCAGTGACCGCGCCACGCCCCCAACGGGGGGTTTGGGGGGTAGAACCCCCCAAAGGCTTGGATTGAGTGATAAAATCGAAAGTAACGCCCAATTTTAGCCGAGAGTTTCCCCGTAAAAATCCCAACTTGGTAGATTTACAAAAATTAACTTAAAACTTACATCTGATAACTGATAACTGATAACTGATTTACTCTCCCGCATGATAGGAACTGCGGACTAGAGGGCCGGATCTAACTTGGGAAAAACCCATTTTTTGGGCAATTTCTCCCAACTCGCTAAATTCTGCGGGAGTCCAATATTTCTGTACGAGCAAATGTTCCAGAGAAGGACGCATATATTGACCAATAGTAACTCGATCGCAGTCGATCGCGCGTAAATCTGCCAAAGTCTCGATAATTTCCTCTTTTGTCTCACCGTGACCGACCATTAAGCCAGATTTCGTCGGAATTGAGCGATCGATTTCCTTAACATAACGCAAAACCGCCAAAGAGCGATCATATTTAGCCCCGCGTCTAACTGGTCCTTGCAAACGGCGCACCGTCTCGATATTGTGATTGTAACAGGCAGGTTTTGCCCCCACCACCGTCGCCACCCGTTCCTGTTGACTTCCCTTACCTCCGGCAAAATCCGGGGTTAACACTTCAATTAAAGTGTGAGGATTGAGTTCGCGAATGGCCGTCATCGTCCGGACAAACCAACCGGCCCCGCCGTCTTCAATATCATCTCTAGCTACAGAAGTCAAGACAACGTAACTTAAATTTAACAATTGCACCGCTTCGGCTACTTTTTGCGGTTCCTCCACATCGAGAGGCATGGGTGCATGACCCTTATCCACTTGACAAAAACCACAGGACCTGGTACAAGTGGGACCCATCAACAAAAAAGTCGCCGTACCTTGGGCATAACATTCGCCGCGATTGGGACAGCGACCCTCCTCGCAGATAGTATGAATGTTCCTTTGTTTGATAATGCGCTGAACCGTGGAAATTTCGCTAGATTTGCCGAGTGAACGCCGTAACCAAGGAGGTAAAGAGGTTATTTCCTCGCGCCACTGTGGGGGTATATTGGACATGAGAAGTTAACTAATGTTGGGGGTTGGGGATTCCAGTTATCAGTAATCAGTGGGGAGAGGGGACAAGGGAGAGAGACGACCGACTCCCCAAAACGAAAACTTTTGATCTCACCCTTAAGATAACTGCCATAAGCTGAGAAAGCGGGTAAAGATCATTGTTAATCAAAAAGGAAACTTGGGCAATGGGACGACGGCAACGGAGAAAAATTTTCAATCTGGTCATTCAAGGATTGGCGGGTTGCCTCTTGGTTAGTATATTTGTTCTTAATTCCCTGCCATCCCTAGCCCAAAATTTTCTAGTTCCATTTGCATCTCCCACGGGAACAAGGATTTTTGTAGCCGGGGATATAGAATATGCTTCCGTGCATCTAGATGGATTTGCCTTATTTCAGATTGCCTCCCAAGATTTTACCGCTTCTGAAGCCCGGGAACTCTCCCCGGTAGAAAGACGGGCTAGCCGCATTGAAAGGGGCTTAAATAATATTATCAATCGGGGTTTCGATCCGACAACCCTGCAAGTAAGTACGGCGACTCTCAATAATTTAACCGTGATTGTGGCCAAGGATAACCAGAATTTACCGCAACAGGTAATTCTGACAGTAACAGAAGTTGATGCCCTGATCGATTCTTCTTCGGTTGGCGATTTAGCGGACAGATGGGTTAAAATCATCCAAACAGCTTTGCTCCAAGCTTGGCAAGAACGTCAGCCCGCCCCTCGTCGGCAACAGGTAATGACTGCCACTATAATTATTTTGGGGCTAACTTTCTTAAGCTGGGTATCAATTTGGTGGCAGAAACACCTAAGAAATCGCTTCAATCTCCTCAAAAAACAAGCTAAAAGGCAATCAGATCAAAATTTACCCATAAATTCCCCCCCCAGAAAAGATCGCTCCCAAGAACCGATTTTAGCCTCTCTAGAAGATTCCTCTAATTTCCGTCAACAGGCTGATATTCAGCGACAACTGACGTTAAATATTCTCTGGAAAAGACTGGCTCTTATTGGACTGATACTGCTTTGGTTTGGCGGAATAGCGGCGATTTTGTATGTATTTCCCGAAACTAGGCTAGAAGGACGCGGAATAATCCGTATTCCTTTACAGATTTTTATCATCTGGTTGCTGATGACATCAGTGAGCAATATGGTTAATCTCTACGTTAATTCCAGACTACGCGAGTGGGTAGAGGAAGGAGCGGTTTTTTCGGAAAATTTGGAAAGGAGGATTCTGCGCGCTCCCACTTTATTAGAAGTTTGGCGAGAAATTATCACATTTATCGCTATTTTTCTGGGAATTTTGGTTTTTTTGAGTTGGATGGGCCTTTCTTTCGCCTTTTTACTCACGGGAGCCGGTTTAGTGGGAGCATTGCTCACCTTTGCCTTTCAGGATCTTTTAAAAGATTGGATTAACGGTTTTCTAATTATCTTTGAAGACCAATACACTGTCGGTGATATGATCCAGTTTCAGGAGTTTATCGGTTTGGTGGAAAATATGAGTTTGCGAGCGACTCAATTGCGGGCCGCCGACGGACGTTTAATCACTATTGCCCATAACCAAATTATCACCGCACACAACCTCAGTAAAGATTGGGCGCGGGTCGATTTTACCATCGAAGTCGCCTATCAGACCGAGCCAGATCTGGCGATCGCTTTAATGGCAGCCATCGCTGAAAATATGGCTGTAGATCCACAATGGCAAGAAGATATCATCAATCCCGTGCAGGTTGCTGGTGTCAGTCGGGTTTCTCACACGGGAATGGAAATTATGCTCAGAATTGTCGTCAAAAGATTACGACAATGGGACATAGAAAGAGAGTATCGTCGTCGTCTAAAAATTGCTTTTGAGGAGAAGGGAATTCACATCGGTATTCCCCAACAAAGTTTCCTGATAGCACAAGATAGAGAACAATTCAAGGGACAGTTTTAAAGGGGAGTGACTCTCTCCCACTTATGGTGATAACCTATTGAAAAATGGCGTTTTGGGGTTGTTATGTCCTTAAATGTAAAGTTTTGTTAGGAGATTCAATTCAAGGGACAGTTTTAAAGGGGAGCGACTCTCTCCCACTTATGGTGATAACCTATTGAAAAATGGCGTTTTGGGGTTGTTATGTCCTTAAATGTAAAGTTTTGTTAGGAGATTCAATGTTTCTGGGAAAGTGGGTTAGAATCGACTTGTGTTAGGTCTGGGGTATTCTATCTAAAGGACGAGAACTTTTTGCCCCTATTCCTCTGTTTCCCAAAGCTCCTCAGCCTTGTTTTGTCTCTAACCTAGCCCGAGAATATTTCTAGGAACGGATTTAGTTTTCTCACATTTGCTCTTTGACTTGCCACCCCCGATTGACCTAGACTTCACTGAGATGTGTCAGGCAGTCAGGGTTGAATGACCAACTGGTTGAGGCAAGGAGTAAGCAGGATTAGGTAGTGGGGGAATTGGTGCAGGTGATGCGGGGTGTGGTGTGAATATTTAAGTGAGTACACAAGGAAGGAGTTAACTATGTCTGACAAGAATAATGAGCCTAAAGATAGCTTGGATAAAATAAGTATAGGTGTCTCATCTTTATCGACATTTGTTTTAATGATTATTGCCATTCTCAATGGGTTTATAGGATATCAGACTTCTCAGCTGCAACAGAAAACCGAAAATATTGAGAATCAATTAGAAGGATTTAAAACCAACATTCAAACGGCAGAATTAATTCAAAAATTGATTGGAGATTTACAAAGCCCTCAATTAAAAAAAGATATCGCTTTAATTGCTTTGAATCGGACGATAGCTGACAATGATGAAAGCTCTAAGCAGATGATTGCTGAGATAGCAACGCAAATTTATAGATCAAGATTTAAAGAGTTAATGTCTAAACCCTCGAATACAGATCAAGAATTTATAGGACAAACACCAGAGTTTCAAGATACTTTTACGGCTCTTATGATTATTGGCGAAAGGGATCCGAATCAAGCTAATGGGATTATTAAAGAGCTTAGAAAACTTCAAGAAGGCTACAAAAATAGCAAGGATCCTAGAGAGAAAATTGTTGAACAAATAACTAACAATTTTGATTTTGTTGTTGATATTTACTATAACGAGAACGAGAAAGAAGTGAATAAATTTAAGCAATATCTACAGGGCAAAAAGTACGCAATTAGTTTAAACCCGATTAAAAAAGAAAATGTTCAAAATACATATTCTTTAAAGAATGATCAGCCAATCAGTAGGATCAAATATTTTCATGCTGGGGATAGAGAACGAGCTAAAAATCTAGAGGAACTCACTCAAAGTTATGTGAATAATAATAAAAACATAAATTTACCTAAAGACCTACTAGAATCGGATCTACTAGAATTACTGGACTGGAATGCTCCTAATGGGAAGATTGAAATTTGGGTTTATTTCCCTCCAACTCCATCAACTCCATAAACTGACTGCCGCCCTCATTTGGTCGTGTACGAAGGTACTTGGAAGTAACCGTAAAAAAACGGCTCTTCTTGTTTCTGTGTGGAAAGAAGAAGAATAGGGATAATTTTTCGGAAATATAGTCTTCAAAGCCTTGCCTAGCAAGACTCCTACGAATGATAAGCACTGATTATCACACAGCGTCGAGAATATCCGAATGTGCAAGGCTGGCGACTGAAATTGACAGCGTAATTCGGGATTCCCCTTTTTTCTAGGTCGTTGCTTAGAGCGCGTTTTCACCGACTCACCTCTGATTTCTTCTCGTTATTTTACCGTTTTTTACTATCTTCCTTTTGGATTATCAGGTACTCTTTATAATTAAGCCTCTTGCTTAAGTTGACACCAATGATCGTGGTCAGTGAGTTTATCGAACTGCGTCGGACAAAAATGTCATATAGATATTTCTACAAAACTGAGATGTACCCAACAGTCTTAAGTAGAAAATTGCCGTCTTTTCACTGATTACTGATCACTGATTACTGTTTGGTAGATTTAAACTAGGTTAGGATAGCTAACCTAACCTAGAAAATTTTTAGGAAGCTAAGGCTACCTCGACTATTTGTTGTAGTTCCCCATTTTGATAGAGTTCGATCATAATGTCGGAACCGCCAATAAATTCACCGTTGATATAGACTTGGGGAATAGTCGGCCAATTGGAATACTCCTTAACTCCTTGTCTTAACTCCTGATCTTGGAGAATATCGACAGTTTCGTAGGAAACCCCCAGAATATTGAGAATTTGTATGACGTTATTCGAGAAACCACACTGAGGCATTAATTTATTGCCCTTCATGAACACAAGAACTTTGTTATTCTGAACTAATTGATCGATTCTGTCCTTAGTTTCGGGTGTCATAGGTCTAGTAGCTAGAATTTGAGCAAGAATAGCCAATCCTGAGACGTGGCATATCCTATCAGTTTAGCACAAGCCGTTGAGATAGCCTTAAAAAGGAAGGTCTTCGTCCTCCTCCAAACTCTCTAAAATTTCGTTAACATCAGGTCTCCCGCGCACGATAGTCATATTTTCCAGAGACTTATTAACTTTAGTTTCTACGGCCGAATTTTCTGGCAGTGAATAACCCATATTGACCACTTCACCATCAAAAGATTTCGCTAACTTTTGAGCGGCCGCCAAAATTTCACTAATATCTAGATCTTGATCTAATGTCTCTAAAGATGAATCAAAATTTAAGATTTTTTGGGGCAGTTCTGTGCTAGGAGTTTTTGGGGTTCCCGATGCAGTGATCTTTGCTTCTTTTTTATCGATAATTGCTTCTTTGACCGGGGGAATATCCACCACGGTCATAACTTTATTTTCGGGAGTTATTGGTGGAGTTGCTGCGGTTTCTGGTGGTGGTTGTATCCTAGCCGCCGGGGATTGGGAAACTTCCGCAGCCATGGCAGCAGTGGCGGAACCTACCTGTAAATGAACTTTAATCCGGCGCTGAAAAACTGCCTCGAAAGCTGACTCAATATTAGTCAAGCGCAGCCGGGCCATTTTTAATAATTGTTCCGAAGATATGCTTAAATAAGCACTCGATTCTTCCATATTAAAAAGACTGCCATGCTGACGTAGGAGAGTGCGAGTAGTGGGGGGTTCCATTACTTCTAAAACCTGCTGCCAAATTTGTTCATTATTGTCATCACTAGCAACAGTTTTAACCTCAGTTTTCGGCACTGCGACGCTAGTTGTCGGGGTAATAACTGGCGGTTTTATCGGTTCATTAACCGGCGCCGGCGCTGTGATCACTTCAGGGGGCCTCTCGGCGCTGGTTTGGGGACGGGAAGGCACTGCCGTGGCAACTAGAGGAATCACCTGTGCTTGCGGTAACAGTCCTAATAGAGTGACTTCTAACCAGAGACGGGGTTGAGTGGTGTTTTTTAGTTGTGTTTCGCTGTCTTTAAGAAGTTGTTGACCGCGGAGAATTTCCTCTAAAGACCAAGTACGCGCTTCCGTACATAATTCCTGCCAAGTGGGAGCGGTGACAGCCACCATTTCTGGACGATTAGGGGCAGTTTTGGCTAAAAGTAGGTTTAAATAGAATCCCGCTAGATTTTGCAAGACGATTAAAGGTTCCTTCCCGCGATTCATCAGATGGCGACATTGTTCGATAACTTGATCGGGAATATTGCCATGAATGACTTTAAGTAGGGTTAAGAGGTCTCTTTCGGGGACTGCACCGACCAAATCCCAGACTCGCTCGGCCGTAATCGTTCCTGCGAGTAAACTTAATTGATCGAGGAGACTTTCGGCATCGCGTAAACCACCGTTAGCGATCTGAGCCACTAGGGTTAATGCTTCTAGGTTAATATCGATCGCTTCTATTTGGGCGATTTTTTGCAGGTGTGCCACCATGGCATCGAGAGCAATACGGCGATAATCAAAGCGTTGACAACGGGAGATGATAGTAGGCAAGACACGCTGAGGATCGGTGGTAGCAAGCACGAAAATCACTCGATCTGGCGGTTCTTCTAGAGTTTTCAGCAAAGCATTAAAGGCCGCCGTACTGAGCATATGGCATTCATCGATGACATAGACTTTATAACGACATTGGACGGGGGCAAATTGCGATCGCTCGATAATTTCCCGAATGTTATCCACACCGGTATTACTAGCGGCATCAATTTCGATCACGTCTAGGGCCGAACCATTGGCGATCGCTTGACAGACGGAACATTTACCGCAGGGAATCGGTGTCGGATGGTCACTAGACAGACAGTTGAGGGATTTGGCTAAAATTCGCGCCGAGGAGGTTTTCCCCGTGCCTCTGGGTCCAGTAAATAGGTATGCAGGAGCGATTCGCTCACTGATTAAGGCATTACTCAGGGTCGTGGCGATCGCTGATTGTCCCACCAAATCGGCAAAGGTTTGGGGACGATACTTATGATGTAGAGGTTCGTAGGTCATGACTGGCTGAAAACTTTTTCCGCACCCTAGAGACTACTATTATCCTATCCCGATTCTTTTTCAACACGAGAACAAGTGTATGCTTTTGATCTAGCCAGTTGTAATGCGCGATTTGCATCACAAGAATGGCAATTTAGCTAAGGCTTCTAATAAATTGTATTAATAACTACAATTTGGCCGAGAAAACCTGACGACTATCTTAGTATGCCTAAAGACAGCGCCACTAATCAGACCAACTGCTTATGACTGAATCTACAAAAACCCAATGTCCTTACTGTGGAGTAGGTTGTGGTTTGACAGTCACCCCCCCCGCGTCGGCCGGACAAGCATGGAAAGTCTTCGGGGACAAGTCCCACCCCTCCAGTCAAGGTATGGTCTGTGTTAAAGGGGCCACCGTAGCGGAATCAATCGATAAAAATCGCCTCAAAACCCCGATGATCCGCGATTCCCTCCAAGATCAATTCCGTCTTTGTACTTGGGAAGAAGCCCTCGATCGCATCGTTAACCGCATCCAAACTTTAATCGCTCAGGGGGAAAAGGAAAGTATCTGTCTATACGGTTCGGGACAATTTCACACCGAAGATTACTACATCGCCCAAAAACTGGTCAAAGGCTGTCTGGGAGTCAATAACTTTGATGCTAATTCCCGTCTCTGTATGTCCTCGGCCGTGGCCGCTTATCGGGACAGTTTCGGATCCGACGGTCCCCCCTGCTGTTACGATGACCTAGAATTAACCGATTGTGCCTTTTTGGTGGGGACAAATACGGCCGAATGTCACCCCATCATCTTTAACCGTCTGCACAAGTATCTCAAACGCAACCAACAAGCGAAATTAATCGTCGTCGATCCCCGCAGGACAAAAACCGCCGAGGCCGCTAATCTCCACCTCGCCATTAACCCGGGGACCGATATTGACCTATTTAACGGTATTGCTCACCTGTTACTGAATTGGGGGGCGATCGATACCTATTTTATCGATAAATGTACCCGGGATTTCCGCAAATACGCCGAAATTATCCGCCATTATCCCCCCGAAATAGTCGCCCCTAAATGCGGTATCCCCATTGAGGATTTAGAACAGGCTGCCCGCTACTGGGCCGAATCGAAAAGAGTGCTTTCCCTCTGGTCGATGGGTATTAATCAATCTAGCGAAGGCACGGCCAAAGCCCGCACTTTAATCAATTTACACCTAATGACGGCTAATATCGGTAAGCCCGGGGCCGGTCCTTTTTCCCTAACCGGACAACCCAACGCCATGGGAGGAAGGGAAGCCGGCGGCCTCTGCCATCTTCTCCCCGGTTATCGTTCCGTCAAAAATCCCCAACACCGGGCCGAAGTGGAACAAGCTTGGGGTTTACCCGCCGGTCGGATTTCTCCCGTCCCCGGTCGCGACGCTTGGAGTATGATTACTGGTTTGGAGACGGGAGAGGTGAAATTGCTTTGGATTGCCGCCACTAATCCGGCTGTTAGTATGCCTGATCTAAAACGCACCCAGGCGGCCCTGTTAAAATCACCTTTTACTGTTTATCAGGATGCCTACTATCCCACAGAAACCAGCGCCTACGCTCATTTATTACTGCCAGCGGCCCAATGGGGTGAAAAAACCGGAACAATGACCAATTCTGAGCGTATGGTGACTTTAAATAAGGCTTTTCGTCCTCCCGTCGGTCAAGCTCAGGCCGATTGGCAAATTTTTGCCGAAGTTGGTCGCCGTTTGGGTTTTCAGGCACAATTTAATTTTAAGGATTCGGCCGAGGTACATTCCGAGTTTATCCGGTTGACATATAAACGTCCTTGTGATATGACGGCGATTAATTATGATCGCCTGGCCGAGACTCCCCGACCGTGGCCCGATTCCATCGATGAAATTTCCGCCCCTAAAACCGCTAATTCTGGGGAATTACTAGGGAATTTAGTTAAAGATGAAAATAAAAGCGAAAAAACAGCCGCAAAACGCCTTTATACCGATGGTAAATTTAATACTGCCGATGGTCGTGCTGTTTTCGCCGCTTACCACAGTAAAGGTCTAGCGGAACCCCCGGACGATGATTATCCCCTAGTTTTGACCGTGGGGCGTTTGTACGGTCACTGGCACACCCAAACCCGCACCGGCCGCATCGAGAAAATTGTCAAAATGCACCCCGCACCTTTTCTGGAAATTCATCCCCAAGATGCGGCAAAATTGGGCATAGAAGCTGGGGAATGGGTGGAGGTGCGTTCCCGTCGCGGTTCTGCCCGTTTTCCCGCTTTAATTACCAAAGCAATTGCTCCTAATTGTGTCTTTGTGCCGATGCACTGGGGGGCTTTATGGGCAGAAAATGCTGAGGCCAATAGTCTCACCCATTCGGCCGCTTGTCCGATTTCCCTGCAACCAGAATTAAAAGCTTGTGCCGTCAAATTAATCCCGATCAAGTCTTTAGTTAATGCCGAATTAAGTAGGTAGGCGAAAAAACTTATAAAATAGTAGAGAACCCTTTGTGGAGGAGGAATCAAACCTTGCCAGCCCCTCTAAAAATTGATTTAAGTGAAGAAGAAGACAAAAACCTGCTAGAACTGCAAAAACTTGCAGGAATTCCTTATAGGGTCAAGGAGAGAGCCGAAATCATTCGACTTAGGCATTATGGATGGTCAGTGGAGAAGATAACCCAATATAGCAAAGAGCGGGATAGTTAGGACATAATAGAGAAAAAGAAATGAGGAGAAGCTTTCATGGCAGCACCCTATAGTGATGATTTAAGACAGAAAGCAGTGAGTGCCGTAGAGCGAGGGGAGAAAAAAAGCCATGTCTGT
>NZ_JADBTR010000101.1:0-9376 GCF_020246065.1 Microcystis sp. M144S2 | reverse complement strand
TTTTGTGGTTTTAGATACCGAAAAACGTCCCCGCAAAAGTTGGGTGGTTTGGGGAGAACAGGGTAAATATCCGGATCTAATTGTCGAGATTCTCTCCGATTCTACGGCCAATATTGACCGCAATAACAAGAAAATTCTCTACCAAAATACCTTTCGCACTCCTAATTATTTTTGGTTCGATCCCAATAGTTTAGAATTGCAAGGATTTAGACTAATTGAGGGACAATATCAAGCCATTTCTCCCAATGAACTGGGTTATCTCTGGAGTGAACAGTTAGGATTATATTTAGGGATATTTGACCGTAAACTGCGTTATTTTACCGCCGATGGTCAATTAGTCCCCACTCCTCAAGAAGCTGAGTTACAGCAACGACAGGCCAAAGAACAGGCTATTTTAGCCAAAGAACAGGCTATTTTAGCCAAAGAACAGGCTCTTTTAGAGAAAGAACAGGCTCTTTTAGAGAAAGAAAGGGAACGTCAGGCTAAGGAAAAATTAGCACAAAAACTACGAGAATTAGGCATCGATCCCGATACAATTTAACTGAAGTGGCAAAAGTCCTAAATAGTTAGGTGTTAAAATCAGACACCCCCCTTATTAAGGGGGATCAAGGGGGGATTTATAACCAGCTACCTAGAGAAAGTAAACCTAAATGAGAGGTCGTGAGAAAACTTATGAGTGATATTGAACTTCGGCAGTCAGTTTATGACCTTCTTTCATCCCTGAGAGGATTGGATGCGCTCAAAAAATTATTCTGGTCTGAGTTAAATTACGAGCGAGAAAATCAAACCCTGTCCCGACGCAATTGGCCAGATAAAGCAGTAGAAGCATTAGCAGAAGACCCAATTTTATTGGCTTCTGGGGGGGAAGATTTTCAGGTTATTTATGCTCGTCTCAACTCTAAGCAACTGCTGCTCAATTTAGAGCGTCTTGTCGTCACTCAACTGCTAAAAAACCATCCCTACACTCTCTTTATTTTCTCTGATTTCCACCAAGAACGGTGGCATTTTATCAATGTTAAATATGATGTTAAACAAGAAAAACGGCAAGTCTTGCGGCGAATTACAGTGGGTCCGGGGGAACAGTTACGAACCGCCACAGAACGCCTAAGTTTACTGGATTTAGATAATATTAGTTCCGAGTCTCCTTTAGCGATTCAGGAACGTCATGATGAAGCTTTTGATGTTGAGAAAGTTACTAAGAAATTTTTTGAACAGTATCGCTCGGTCTTTGAAAAAGTTGAGCAATTAATTACTAAAACTATCCCTAATACTGACCAGAGAAGACTATTTACTCAGAAGCTATTTAATCGCCTGATGTTTATTGTTTTTATCCAGAAAAAGGGTTGGCTGAAGTTTAACGAACAAACAGACTATCTAGAAACATTATGGCAGGATTATCAGAATGATAACAGCACCTCGGACAAAAACTTTTATCATAATCGCTTGACTCATCTGTTTTTTACGGGACTAAATAATCCCCAACAAACGGATATTATTAGTATCAATAACGGTGGTTTTCTTCGGCAAATAATCGGCACAGTTCCCTATCTTAATGGGGGATTATTTGAACAGGATGAGGATGACCGCAATCCTAATATAATAGTACCCGATCAGGCGATCGATGTTATCTTACATAAACTTTTTAGTAATTTTAATTTCACGGTAACTGAGAGTACACCCCTTGATTTGGAGGTAGCAGTGGACCCAGAAATGTTGGGAAAAGTGTTTGAAGAATTAGTCACGGGAAGACATAAATCAGGTAGTTATTACACACCTAAACCGATTGTTTCTTTTATGTGTCGGGAGGCTTTGAAGGGATATTTAGGAGGCTATGAAGCCTTAGTTGATGAACATAATGTAGAGCAGATAAACGTTCCAAAAGCTCGTGATCTTTTGCAGAAACTGAGCGAAGTGAAAATAGTAGATCCTGCTTGTGGAAGTGGCGCTTATCTATTAGGTATGCTGCATGAACTACATTCGCTTACTCGTTTGCTTGACACCCGCGCTCAACCGGAAAATGCTCGTGATGATTACCACCGTAAACTCAATATTATTCAAAATAATCTCTATGGTGTAGATATTGATGAATTTGCGGTAAATATTGCTCGATTACGTCTTTGGCTATCACTAACTGTAGAATTTGACGGTGAGCATCCTGAACCGTTACCTAACTTAGATTTTAAGATTGAATCTGGTGATAGTCTCACTGCTCCTAATCCAGAGAATGTAGGACAGTACACTCTTCGAGGCCAGATAATTCGCCAATATAGAGATGCAAAAAACTCTTATCTGACAATGAGTGAAGGAGTTCAAAAGCAAATTTTAAAACAAAAAATCAATGAATTTAAAGCTGAAATTGCTTTGATAACCCATGGAAGTAATAAGGTTAACGGATTTGATTGGGCTGTAGAATTTGCTGAAGTTTTTTCACAAAAGGGGTTTGATATTGTCTTAGCTAATCCGCCTTATGGTGCGACTGTTGGTGACAGGGTGCGCGATCTCTATTTTGACCGTCTGACTGATGGCGCACAATCCAAAGATACTTATGGTTTATTCATGGCCCGTGGCTTGCAGTTGCTACGTTCTGGCGGTCAATTATGTTACATAGTTTCTGATACTTGGCGGACTATTAAAACTCACAAACCTTTAAGAAAGCTATTTCTTGAAAAGACCACTATTGCTCATTTTATCGATCTGCCTTCTTGGGTTTTTGATGCTACAGTTAATACTTGTATTTTGACCGTTGCTAAAAATACGGCATCTGAAAGCCATGATCTAATCGCCGCAGATTTGCGTAGCCTTCAAATCGGGGACTGGAATAAACTAACTGAGAACCTAGCTGCGATCGCTGCTCATAGTGTGGATTTACAAACGATAGATTATGCTCGTTATACTTATCCCCAATCTTTGATAGCTACTTATGATAACTTGTCACTTTTCATCGGTTCACCCAAGCTTTATCAGTTGTTGAGCAATAATAATTTTTCTCGCTTGGGGACAATAGCTGATGTAAAAGTAGGACTTCAAACGAGTGACAATGATTACTATCTTCGTAAACGTAGAGGAGCAAGGGGAAGTTATGAAATATTAGACGAGAGTAAATTACTTACTGATGCTGATATTGCAGGCTTAAGTGATGATGAAAAACTAAATGGAGTAGCTCCCAATAAGTATAATAATCGCTGTTTTCTGCCCTTTGATAAAGGCGGCGAAAGTAATACTGATGAAGGTTGGCTTCCCAATTACTATGTACCGACACAATATTTGATAGATTGGTCAAGAGATGCTGTCCATCGCCTCCGCACTGCTACTATTGCTGATGTTAAACGGCGAAAAAAAGAATTCAATAAGATTGAACCACAAGAGGAACACAGGATTGCCTCTCGTTTTCAAAACTCAGAATATTATTTTCAAGAGGGGATAACATTTTCGCCTACTGGTATTTATAGTCCTACTTTTCGATTGGGAAGTGGCTGTATTTTTGGCAATAAAGGTTCAACTATTTTTGTTAGAGGGATTGAACCAAGAGTTTTACTAGGATTTTTAACTTCTATTGTCTCTCGTTATTTACTCAAGAGCTATGTATCCCATACAGTTGAAACAGGGGAAGAAGTTTTAACACGACTGATATTACCTTCATTAAGTCCTGATTTGCACGATAGAATCAAAACTTTAGTTGAAAGTATTATTAATCAACAAAAGCATAATCAAAGCTATCCCTATCATTTACATGAACAAAAAGAAATTGATGCCATTATTTATCAACTCTATGAATTAGACTATGAGGATATTCGTGAAATAGAACTTTGGTACTGTCGCCGCTATCCTAAACTAGCAAAAGCTCAGGGAGTATTAGCCGAAGTAAAAGAAAAGTATGAAAGACATATAGAACACTGTAGTCGAGTTTTGACAAAGCCTCCTACTTACTGGAAATCTCATCCAACTGAAGAAAAAACGATTTCATTCTATGAAGCAGCCAAAGAATATATTGGTTGTGTCGATGGCGGACCGGGGGACTTAGCCACTAATAAAGACTATCTTCGAGGTATTGGCAGCAAATGAAGTCAAATATTCTGTTAGATACGGGACCTTTAGTGGCAATAGTCAACCGTCGAGAAGCCTTCCATCAATGGGCAACTCAAACAACTACTAATTTGTCCTATCCATTTCTTACCTGTGAAGCTGTCATTACCGAAGCCTGTTTTTTATTGCAGAATATTTATGGCGGTGAAGATGCTATCATGGGATTAGTTAAAAGTAAAAAGATTATTATCCCCTTTCAGTTTAGTGAAGAAGTAGATGCTATTCGAGACTTAATGCAACGTTATCAATCCGTTCCTATGTCCTTTGCAGATGCCTGTTTAGTGAGAATGAGTGAATTAATAGCAGAAAGTTCTGTCTTGACTTTAGATAGCGACTTCTATGTCTATCGCAAGAATCGAAAAGAAATGATTGATTTAATTATTCCTGATTGAGATATAATTATTAAAAACCCCAAAAGAATTAAACCATGATACCAGCAACCACTCACTCACAAACCATCTTAGAAAAACTAAACGCCCTCACCCCCCAACAACAGCAAGAAGTAATCGACTTTATTGAATTCTTGCAATTTAAGGCACAGAAGACAGAAATTACTGAAGAAGAAGAACCGATTTCTGCTTATGAATCAGCTAAAGATTTAGTGGGGTGTGTGGAAAGTGGAATAGGCGATCTATCTTATAATAAAAAATACCTTAAAAGTCCAGCAAAAAAATGACAGGTTTAATAATCTCGGAGAGAAATAATTGATTTAATTATTCCTGATTGAGATATAATTATTAAAACCCCCAAGATAATTAACCCATTATTACTGCCTATCTTCCCGATCCATCAAAGTGGTCATCTAATTTTAGAAGGAGACGTTAGAATGGAATGCCTCTGCTGCAAGGGACAAATGAAACGGGGAACTGCTCCCTTTGCCATTGATCGCAACGGATACCATCTTTCTTGGGATGCTGTCCCTGCTTGGGTGTGCGAACAGTGTGGCGAAGTCCTTTTTGAAGCTCGTGAAGTCAATTTAATTCAAGAAACTCTCTCTATTCTAGATCGTGAAACTGCCGTCTTAGTTGAGCAAGCTTTATCCTAAACTACCATGAAAATACAAGGAATTATCAAAGGCAATACTATCGAGCTATTAGAGGATTTATCTCTTCCTAATGGCGTAAAAATTTCTCTGGAAATCCCCGATAATTTAATTCAAAAAAAATTATTGTGGGAAGAATTAGAAACTCTTATTGGAGTATGGAAAAATCAACCAGAACTCGATGATATTTTTTCTGAAATTGACCAAGAACGCCAGGCCGATCTAGGTGTGGAAATTAAATTCGATGATTAAGCCGAAAATTCATGTATTTACTGGATACTAACATCTGTATTGCCATTCTCAAAGGGAATCTGACGGTCGTTTCACATTTTAGACTTAAGTATCAGGAATCTTACCTGTCCACTTTAGTCTTAGGGGAACTATATAAAGGAGTTTATTGCTCAACTCAGCTAGAACGTAACTTAGATACATTAACTAGATTTGCCAACCAGTTACCGATAATAGCTTTTGATCAACAAGCTGCAATCGAATTTGGCAAAATTCAATCTGAACTTAGAAAAATTGGCAAACCAACAGGACAGTTAGATGCTTTAATCGCAAGCGTTGCTCGTTCTCGGCAGGATATTTTAGTAACCGATAATACTCGTCATTTTGAAAATATTTCTAATCTAGTAATAGAAAACTGGTTACAGCCCTAAAATTAAAAAATCGAACTATGCCTACCCACGACATCATCGACAATCGCCAGCAAAAATTAGTCGATAACATCAACCAAATTCTCCACTCTTCAGAAGCCGCTCATTTTGCCGTCGGTTACTTTTTCCTCTCCGGCTTTACTGCGATCGCAACTCGTCTCGCCACCATCCCACAAATGCGCCTCCTGATTGGCAACACCAGCAGCAGGGAAACCATCGAACAACTAGCAGAAGGCTACCGCCGCTTAGAACTAATTAAAAACCATCTGGAAGCACAAGAATACCCCAAACGGACAGAACGCAAGCAGATGGCAACAGAAACCGCCGACAATATTCGTTCCAGCGTCGAACTAATGGACCAAACAGATGAAGCAGAAACCTTAGTAAAAAATCTGGTTCAAATGATTGAAGAAAAACGCCTTCAGGTGCGAGTTTATACTAAAGGGCGACTCCATGCTAAAGCCTATATCTTCGACTACGGGACAATTTATAACCAGCAGGGACAACCCCTAGAACGTCAAGAAAAAGGCCTTGCTATCGTTGGTTCTTCTAACCTTACTTTATCAGGAATTTCCCACAATACCGAACTTAATGTTATCGTTCACGGTAATGAAAATCATGCCAGTTTAACAGAATGGTTCAATCAACTTTGGCAGGAAGCAACAGAATTTGATGAAACACTGATGCAGTCTTTACAACAATCTTGGGCGATGATGCCAGTACGTCCCTACGACATCTATATGAAAACTCTCTATATGCTCGTGCGCGATCGATTGACAGAAGAAACTGCCAGCGAAATGATGATAGATAACGAAATTACCGAGAAACTAGCAGACTTTCAAAAAGTAGCAGTTAACCAAGCTGTTAAACTCATCCGCGAGTATGGAGGTTGTTTCGTTTCCGATGTGGTAGGACTAGGAAAAAGCTTCATTGGTGCTGCCATTGTCAAACGCTTTGAACAAGTAGAAAAAGCCCGCCCCTTAATTATTTGTCCAGCGCCACTGGTGGAAATGTGGGAACGCTACAACGAAATTTATCAACTTAACGCCCGCGTTTTATCGATGGGATTGCTGCGGGAAGATGAAACCAGTGGCATCAGAGTTTTATTAGAAGATTTTAAATACAAAGATCGAGATTTTATCTTAATTGACGAAAGTCATAACCTGCGGAATGCCGCAACCCAAAGATATAAAATCGTCGAAGCCTTTTTAGCAGCCGGGAGACAATGCTGTTTCCTGACAGCAACTCCTCGCAATAAAAGTGCTTGGGATATTTACCATCAGATTAGGCTTTTTCATCAAGATGATAAGACAGATTTTCCCATAGATCCGCCCGATCTAAAAGAGTATTTTCGATTAGTAGAGAAAGGGGAAAAACAGTTACCTGACTTGTTATCTAACATCTTGATCCGGCGCACTCGCAACCACATTTTACGCTGGTACGGCTTTGATGCCAAGACTCATAAACCCGTAGATGCAGACAATTTCAAGGATTATTTAAACGGAAATCAACGCGCTTACGTTATTGTGGGTGGTAAGCATCAGTTTTTTCCCAAAAGAGAACTACAAACCATTGAATATAGTATTGAAGATACCTATCAAGGACTTTACCAAGAACTGCGCCAATATTTAGGGAAATCTCGCCAACAGCAACCAGCTAACCCTCGTAAAAATGAACTTTGCTATGCTCGTTATGTTTTGGGAAATTATGTATTACCAAATAAGCGCAAACAAGAACCATTACTCAGTTTACAAACTGGGGGAGCAAATTTAAGAGGACTGATGCGAGTCCTGTTATTCAAACGCTTTGAATCTAGCGTTTATGCCTTCCAACAAACTGTTAAGAAATTACTGCAAGTCCATCAACGCTTTCGAGAAGCTTTACGCCAAGGAATTATCCCCGCCGGGGAAGAAGCTCAAGCAATTCTCTGTGAACCAAACAATGGGGAAGAACAAGACATTATCGATGCCTTGAGTCAGGCATCTGGGAAGTATGATCTAGCTGATTTTGATGCCCCAAGATTGCAGAAACACCTCGAACATGACATCCAATTGCTAGAGAGAATTTTGCACTTAGTTGAGCCAATTACCCCAGACAAAGATGCGAAATTACAAACCCTTAAAAGCTGGTTGAATAAACCTCCGCTGCAAGATAGCAAGTGCCTCATTTTTACTCAGTATGCTGATACCGCCTCTTACTTATATCAAAACC
Organism: Microcystis sp. M144S2; assembly: GCF_020246065.1. Lineage (NCBI taxonomy): Bacteria > Bacillati > Cyanobacteriota > Cyanophyceae > Chroococcales > Microcystaceae > Microcystis > Microcystis sp. M144S2. The sequence continues at coordinate 1,384 of NZ_JADBTR010000101.1, read as the reverse complement.
TCAATCCTAACGGCGATCGAGAGGATATAGAAGTCATCTACAGTGGCGATAAAAATAAGGCGCAGGTAGTGGGAAGATTTGCCCCCAAAGCCAACAAATACTATAAATTGACCCCGGGAGAGTCGGAAATCAAAACTTTAATTGCTACCGATGTTTTAGCCGAAGGTTTAAACCTACAAGATGGCAACCTAATTATTAATTATGACCTGCATTGGAATCCCGTCCGACTCATTCAAAGGTTTGGTCGGATTGATCGGATTGGCAGCGAGAATGATGTGGTTTACGGCTTTAATTTTCTCCCAGAGACGGGATTAGAGCGTAATCTAGGATTACGGCAAAAACTCAAAAACCGCATTCAAGAAATTCATGAAACCATCGGCGAGGATGCGGCAATTCTTGACCCCACAGAACAGCTTAACGAAGAGGCTATGTATGCAATTTATGAAAAAAGTGGTAGTCATCAATTAAGTTTGTTTGAAGATGAGGGAGAATTTCTCGACCTCAATGAAGCGGAAGAAATTCTCAGACAACTCCAGCGAGAAAATCCGGCTGAATACGAACGGATAGCTAACCTGCCTCATGGCATCCGAACGGCTCGCTTTTCTCTCAATAAGGGCATAATTGTCTTCTGTGAAGCTTCTTACCCTAACCGCAAAGATTGGAAGGGCTACCAGCAATTATATTGGCTCGATGAACAGGGAGAGATCATATCAAAAGATACTGCCCGCATTTTAGGAATGCTCAAAACCAACCCAGAAGAAGCAGCGCTGCCGCTGCCCAAAAATTACAACCAAGCAGTCATGCAAGTCAAGATTAAATTTGCCCAAGAAGTCCAACACCGCCAATCGGAACGGGAGTACAGCCGTTCTCTGACTCAAGCACAGCGCTACATCTTGCGAGAATTGGGACTGCTGTTCAAAACCACTCAGGATGAAGAAATCCGCAAGCAGGTTAACCTATTAGAACAGGCCTTTCGCCAACCGATTACCACTGTACTGAAGCGCGAGTTAAACCTGATTAAGCGCCGTAGCCTGACAGGAGAAGCTTTGTTTAGCGAACTGAAGAAATTATACAGCCAACATGAGATGCGGGACTGGTTAGATCGCCGTCGCTTGCAAGGTGAGGAGCAACCAATTCCCATCATTATTTGCAGTCAGGCTTTAGTTTAGAAACGGCGATCGGTCAAGGTATAGGATTAAGTTATTGGTTAAAATCCCGCCCGCCTTATCTGTGCAATTGTGGTAAAAAGCTATAATTAATCAATCCTAAAATACCGGGAAAAAGTCATGACAGCCCTAGACATGATCCCAGATGTCACCTATCTCCCCACAGATTTATGGAGTGATGAACCACCCTTGGAAAGTGATCTACACCTGCAACAGAT
>NZ_JADBTR010000100.1:0-29204 GCF_020246065.1 Microcystis sp. M144S2 | reverse complement strand
CATCTCTATCATGCCCCTTGAGGGTGCGGATTTCTTGGCCTGTTTCTACATTCCAGAGTTTGATGGTGTTGTCACCACTACTGCTCACCAAAGTCTTGCCGTCGGGACTAAAATTAACGCTTATGACATCTCTATCATGCCCCTTGAGGGTGCGGATTTCTTGGCCTGTTTCTACATTCCAGAGTTTGATGGTGTTGTCACCACTACTGCTCACCAAAGTCTTGCCGTCGGGACTAAAATTAACACTCTGGACAAAGTCATCATGCCCCTCTAAGCGATTGCGTTCACTTTTGCGGTTGAGAAGTTCCTGTAAGGCATTAGTCACCTCCTTGTTGTACGTCTGCTGCTTTTGTAGAATTTTTCCCGCTTTAATCGCTTCGACGAAAGCCTCCAAGTTTTTATGTTCATTCAATAGAGATAAGGAATATCTACCAAGAGACTCAGCTTGATTAAATTCTGCTTGTCTGGTTTTTTGCCAAGCCATCCAACCCAAACTACTACTAACCACCACCGCCACCAAAGAAACCACCGCAATCCTTCGCGCTGTTCTAATTTTTTCGTTTTTTTGTCGTTCTGCTTGACTAATACTCGCCTTAATAAACTCAATCGCCACAGGATCTAAATTAGGCAGAGAATTATTCTTTTGAAACTCAACAATTTTGGCTAACTTAGAACCTCCCCAAAGCTCACTACTCGCTTTTACTGCATCTTGCTTCTGTAAATCATCCCACTGTTTAGCATCAGCATATAAACGACTTCTGAGAACAATTATCTCCTCTTTTTCTCGAATTAAATCCTGTAACACTTTCCAAGAACGTAATAACGCCTCATGCGCTACCTCAACCGTTGCTTTCCCGTCTTCTCCCTTACTCACCAAAAGACGATTATCTATTAATTGATAGAGAACCTCCCTTTGCATTTCCTCCTGTTCAAAACTCGATTTATCCGCCCTTCTGCTAACCGCTTCTTTCTCTTCTAAACTAATTAACTCTAGAAAAATTTCCTCTGCTGCTTTCCTTTGCTGTTCATTAAATTTACCATAAATTTTATCCGCTTGTTTTTCTAGCGCACCCGTTACCCCACCAATCTCTTGATAAGTCTTAATATTTAAAATCCGCTCTTGAATATGATTTTTTTCCCACAATAAATCTAACGTATATTGTAACAGAGGTAAAGAGCCAGCCTGTTCATAAAAATCGGCAATAATTTGATTAATTAATCCCTGTTCAAAAATTACCCCATTTCTCGCCGCCGGTTCAGCAATAGCTAATCTTAACTCACTTTCATCCATATCTGTTAACATCTTGCTATACTGATCATGGATTTTTCCTAAACTGGGATAAGGACTTAATTTATCTAAAAAATCCGCCCTTATCGTCATCACAATTTTAACTAAACTATTATTATTTTGAATTAAATTAACCAAACTTTTAATAAAAATATCCCTTTCTGTCTTCGGTGTACGAGTAAATAATTCCTCAAATTGGTCAATAAAAATAAACCATAAATCAGAATTATTTTTTAATCCTTCAACCACCTTAATTAAAGTATCTTCCTTAACAGCTTGTGCTAACTTTGCTTGGGATTGTGTATATCTATTCCCTAAAAGACAATAAAAAGACTCAAAGGGATTAACATCAGGAACAAAAGTTAAATTAACCAATTTATTCGCGCCAAAATTATCCTTTAACTTAGGAATTAAACCCGCTTGAACTAGAGAAGACTTACCACTTCCCGACGCACCTAAAAGCAATAAAACATTCTTTTGCTTTAAATAATCAGTTAACTCAATAATCCAATTATCTCGCCCAAAAAACCTATCCTTATCATCTACCTCAAACTTCCTTAAACCCAAATAAGGTGAACCCGTAATTAAAGTTTGAGCCTGAATCTCAACTCCTGACTTTTGGGTGATAATATATTGATTGATTACACCGCCACTAATATCACCTGCAATTCCCTTAAATTCACCATCACCGATAAGACCTTTAACATCACCTCCTATTTCTGAATAATAACTTTTATCAGTCATTTTTGCTACCCCAAAATTATTCTTTTAAAGTTAAATTTAAATTGCAGTTTTAGAATTAGCACTCTTTAAGGACTTCCTACTAAACCAAACAATTTAGCCAAACCGCCTAAAATCGTTACAATTAAAGCGACTAAAATCCCTCGACTGACAAACTCTTGATTCTCTAAGCGCTTTTCCAATCCATCAATTTTTCCCTCTAGACGCTTCTCGACACCATCAATTTTTTCCTCCAGACGCTTCTCGACACCATCAATTTTTTCCTCCAGACGCTTCTCGACACCATCGATTTTTTCCTCCAGACGCTTAATTTCACCTTTAACTTCACTAAGTTCAATCTTAATATCAGTAACATCTTTTTGAAGATTGTCTAACTTTTGATTGATTTGAATTAGAAAATCTTTAAGTTCTACCTCAACAGTAATTGACATAAATTTCCCTCCTAAATAATTCTCAACTAATTAATCTTCTGACTAATATTTCCACCACTAATATCTCCTGCAATTCCCTTAAAAGTACCATCTCCCACCATTCCTTTAATATCACCACCAACATTAATATTATACTTACCTGCGGCAAATTCTTCAGGTTTTAATTGCTTGAGTAATGCTTCTGCTGTCTTAATAACCTCTGCATCTCTATCAATTTTTGCTTCAAGTAACTCTTCTTTGAGCAGTGTTTTTACCCCCTCTGAATCTGGTTTTTTCTCATGTTTATCGACGATATCACTATCATCTGTTTTCCCTTTTTCTGCAAATTTCTTCTTAATCAACGCTTTTAAACTCTCATAAGCATCCTTAACGGCTGTTCCTGCCGTATCCTTAGCAGCAGCAACCGCACCAGCAGCCAACGCAGCGAGAATTAGAGAAATTGGTTCCATTGCCTGAGACTCCAAATTAGATATTGCTGACTCAATCTTAGATCAAAGCAAAGTATCTGACGCGATTATGGCGCAGGTATTGGGCGCAAATGGCTTGCTCGTCGGGGTTGTTGGCTACTACTATAAGCTGGACTTAGGGGACTTGCTTGGGAATAATATCCCAGCCAGAAAATCGCTCTGTAGAAGAATCAGACCAGCCAGATAGCATATTATCAAAGCGTAAGTCCCTCAGCTGCGGGGACTCTCGAAGGACTTCCCCCTACTTAGGGTGATCAGCACACTTGAGCGATCGGAGGGCGCAGGTTCCTGGCACTTCTACAGTAACGGATTTTGTCCACAATGTAGGGGCGAACTGCGTTCGCCCAAAAGATACATTATCAAAGCGCAAGTCCCTAATCCCGTTTAGAGCATATTTCATTTAGACGAGAAAGGCTGTACTTAAAAAAATATGGTATGATAGTAAATTGTCAGTTTTACGAAAGCCGATGAAAACGGAAGAGATTATCAAATCAATCGAAGCCGAGTATCTCAAGAGCGATCTGCCCATTATCCATGTCGGTGACACGATCCGGGTAGGGGTGCGAATCGTTGAAGGAGATAAAGAGCGGATTCAGCCCTACGAGGGTATTGTCATCGCCAAACGCCATGGCGGTATCAACGAAACGATTACAGTACGCAAAGTCTTCCAGGGTGTGGGAGTAGAAAGAGTTTTCCTGCTCCACTCGCCCCGGGTTGCCAGTATCAAGATCATCCGTCGTGGTAAAGTACGTCGGGCGAAACTCTACTACCTGCGCGATCGGGTTGGCAAAGCCACCAGGGTCCAAGAACGTTTCGATCGCCCCCTCTAAAAAATTTCCGGCGACAGCCTAACCAAGAAAGTTGCTTAATCGCCAACAACTACGCTATAATAAATAAAGGCCTTAAAAAAGCCCAATAGTTTAGCGAATGGGCGCTCTTAGTTCAGTTGGTAGAACGCAGGTCTCCAAAACCTGATGTCGGGGGTTCAAGTCCTCCAGGGCGCGTTTGGTAATCACCAAGCCGATAATTGCAAAGGACATAATCTAAATGTCTGGGGGTTAGTGTGGGTTGTCCGGTGAAAATGATAAGTTAAGGATAGCTTGAGTATCATTTTAAGGAGTAGCGATCGTGGCCAAAAAAGAAACCCTAGAAAAAGACGCGAGCGACAAGAAAGAGGGAAGCTCCTTTCAGGTCAAGGAATTCGTCAATGAAACCAAAGAAGAACTCGCCAAAGTCGTCTGGCCTTCCCGTCAGCAACTTTTGAGCGAATCGGCGGCGGTGATGTTAATGGTGACTTTAGTAGCCACTCTCATCTATCTAATCGATAAATTCTTTGCCTGGGGTGCGGGGAAGGTGTTCCCATGAATCTAGAAGAAGAGCAGTTTCCCGAAGAACTCAATCTTAGCGGCCTACCGAAAAAACCCCGTTGGTATGCCGTGCAGGTGGCTTCCGGTTGTGAGAAACGGGTCAAAGCTAATTTGGAACAGCGCATCCACACCCTCGATGTGGCCGATCGCATTCTACAAGTCCAGATTCCCCAAGCGGCCACCGTCAAAGTCCGCAAGGATGGTTCACGGCAACACGGCGAGGAAAAAGTCTTCCCGGGTTATGTCCTGATCAGAATGATCATGGATGATGATGCTTGGCAGGTGGTGAAAAACACCCCCCATGTGATCAACTTTGTCGGGGCCGAACAAAAACGGCACTACGGACGCGGCCGCGGTCACGTCACCCCGCTACCCTTGAGTATGTCAGAAGTCGATCGCATCTTCAAACAAGCTCAGATTCAAGAACCCGTCGTCAAAATCGATATGGAAGTTGGCGATCAAATCTTGGTTCTATCCGGTCCATTTAAGGACTTTGAAGGGGAAGTGATCGAAGTTAGTCCCGAGCGCGGCAAACTCAAGGCCCTGCTCTCCATTTTTGGTCGGGATACCCCGGTCGAATTGGAATTTAATCAAGTCGAAAAACAAAACTAAATCATGGCTAAAAAAGTCGTCGCAATTATTAAACTAGCTTTACCTGCTGGTAAGGCTAACCCTGCTCCTCCGGTCGGTCCTGCTTTGGGTCAACACGGGGTAAATATTATGGCGTTTTGTAAAGATTACAACGCTAAAACCGCCGATCAGGCCGGGATGATCATCCCTGTGGAAATCTCCGTTTTTGAGGATCGGAGTTTTACCTTTGTCCTCAAAACTCCCCCCGCTTCCGTTCTCATCCGTAAAGCGGCTGGTGTGGAAAGAGGTTCCAACGAACCTAACAAGAAATTTGTCGCCACCATTACCCGCGACCAATTACGCGAAATCGCCCAAACTAAAATGCCCGATCTTAACGCTAACGACATCGAAGCGGCCATGAATATTGTGGCGGGAACGGCCAGAAATATGGGTGTCAAGATCTCAGACTAAATCTTATTACGGGGAGAAGTTAAGCTTCGTTATTACCCAAGGAGCAACAAATCAGATGGTAAAAAAAGTTTCACGACGTTTGCGAGATGCCCAGGCTAAGGTAGAAAATAAAGCCTACGAGCCATTAGAGGCACTAACATTATTAAAGGAATTAGCGACGGCGAAATTCGACGAAACCGCCGAAGCTCATATTCGTTTAGGCATCGATCCTAAATATACCGACCAACAACTGCGGACAACGGTAAGTTTACCCAAAGGAACCGGACGCACGGTGCGAGTAGCGGTCATTACTCGCGGGGAAAAGGTACAGGAAGCGAACAACGCCGGGGCCGATATCGTTGGTTCGGAAGAATTAATCGAAGAAATCGCCAAGGGGATGATGGATTTCGAGGTTTTGATCGCCACCCCCGATATGATGCCGAAGGTGGCTAAATTAGGTCGTCAACTCGGTCCACGGGGTTTAATGCCTTCACCGAAAGGGGGAACCGTAACCACGGATTTAACGGGAGCGATCTCTGAGTTTAAAGCGGGTAAATTAGAATTCCGGGCCGATCGCACTGGGATCGTTCACGTTCAATTTGGTAAAGCTTCTTTTAGTGCTGAGGATCTGTTAGTCAATTTGAAAGCTTTACAGGAAACGGTGGACAGAAACCGGCCTTCCGGGGCCAAGGGGCGTTACTGGCGCACGGTTTACGTTTCTTCCTCCATGGGGCCATCGATTCAAGTGGATATTAGCGCCCTGCGGGATCTGAAATTAGCAGAAGGTTAATGACAGTTATTTTTCTCTGAAAAAGCCTCCAAGGGATTGGGGGTGTTTTTTTGGCTTGATCGCCCGATTGATATAGAATCAAAAGGCTACACTCAAGATTAATCGCTTGAATTGTTCTCTTGTATCTGTTCTTAAAGCCAGCGTGTGGATTGTAGATTCCCCTAATACCCGTATTTTAGCCCCTAGTGCGATCGCTCTTGGTAACTTTGATGGTTTGCACCTAGGTCATCAAACCGTCCTACAGCCAATTTTTCAGGATGAATCCGCTTATCCCACCGTTGTTAGTTTTACTCCCCACCCGCGGGAATTTTTTACGGGGGAAAAATGGCAGTTATTAACTCCTCTAGGGGAAAAGGTGGAGGTTTTAGAGAATTTAGGCGTTAAACAATTAGTTTTACTGCCTTTCTCTGCTCAATTAGCTTCCCTGACTCCCTTGGCTTTTATCGAACAGATTTTAGTAGCAAAATTACAGGCTAAATCGATCAGTGTTGGTCAAGATTTCCGCTTCGGTTATCGTCGTCAAGGTACAGCCGAAGATTTATTACAGATCGCCTCTCAATTTAATATTAAAGTCGAGATTGTTGGTTTAAAAAACTGTGGGGCGGGTCGGATTAGTAGTTCCCTAATTCGTCAAGCTTTGGCAGCGGGAAACGTTGAGCAAGCCGGGCAAATGTTAGGTCGTCCCTATAGTTTAACCGGTCGCGTGGTCGTCGGGCAACAACTGGGCAGAACATTAGGTTTTCATACCGCTAATCTACAGGTTCCTCCCGATAAATTATTGCCGCGATTCGGGGTTTATTGCGGTTGGGTGCATCTCGATGGTTCTCGCTTACCGGCAGTTATGAACATCGGTTATCGTCCCACAATCGAGGGAAAAACTATCAGTGTGGAAATCCATTTATTGGATTGGTCGGGCTATGTATATGATCGCATTTTAACGATGGATTTAGTGGAATTTCTGCGACCAGAACAAAAATTTAATTCTCTCGATCGATTAAAAAATCAGATCGAGATAGACTGCGATCGCTCTCGATTAATTCTAACTTCTGTAACTGACAACTGCTAATATTTTTGGTATTCTCTTTCCACTTTACCCACCGCTTTCAATAAAGGAGAATCGAGGGAATCGATCCAATCAGCTACTTCTCGCGCTAATCCTAGGGTAACAATGCCTTGAGACGGTGGTAATTGACCAGCTAACGCCTGACTTTTGATGGTTTTCAGGACAGAAATTAAACCCTCAATCCGAGTCGATATTTTTGTTTCCCGCATCTGTTCGGCCACGGTAATAGCTTGGTCAATTGATTGAATTAATTCCCTCATGTTCGTTTCCATAATATTCTAGCGACAGGAAAGAGATGTAACCGTTATTGCTCGCCCCTCTCCCCATTGTATATTGGCATCTCGCGAGTCTTTAATAAAAGTTTGCTGACCACCACCGGGATAACAATCAGCCGGATTCTGGGGGGCAACAATTCCTTGATAAACCGTTGTTCCCGCAGGTAAAGTCACCGATACTACTTTAGTCGCTTGATTGGGAGGATTCCACTTTTGATCGAGGGCTAAATTTCTGATCACCTCCACATTGGTGGTATATTGATCCGTGGTTAGAAAACGACCTTTTTTGTAATTTTCGTCACTATAATAACGGAAGAAAGTCTGGGGTTTTTCTAGGGTAATTGCCTGACATTCACTATTGCGAAAAGTGATGGCAAGATCTGGAGGAAGGGGACAGGAAGGAGCCTGATCTTGAGCCAATATTTTCCGAGAATTGAAAGTCAAATTTTCGGGTAAACTATTGGTTAATGTACTGGCAGCGATTCCTAAAACAAGACTAAAAACGAGTGAACTGGCTTTCATCTTCACTGATTAAGAGAAATTCTTCTCGATTTTACCGTACTGAACCGACTTAAAATCTTGATTTCGCCCACTGGCAACAATTCTTAACTAATTTTCTCCCTGCTCGCCACCCTAACCCCGATTAGCTCCCTAGTAGAAAATTTCCCGCCATTGTCTGTCAACTTTTCTTGCTAGTGTGGGCAAATTAGGAAAAGAATCGTTAAGATCAAAAAAACTTAACATTAATCTTCTTGACAAAATACCCCATCTGTACTATGAGAGACGCTATTGATATTTTGATGGAAAATTTGAGCCAGAGCATCGTCGGCCAAACCGAATCGATTCGCATTGTGCTGGTGGCTTTGCTCAGTGGTGGTCACGCTCTCCTGGAAGATGTACCCGGAGTCGGCAAAACCCTGTTAGCTAAATCCTTAGCGCGTTCAATTAACGGTCGTTTCCAACGGGTACAATGCACCCCCGACCTCCTCCCCAGTGATATCACGGGAACGACGATTTGGAACCCCAACAGTCGCGAATTTGAATTTATCCCTGGCCCCGCTTTTGCTAACGTCCTGTTGGCCGATGAAATCAACCGGGCCACTCCGCGCACCCAATCGGCACTTCTAGAAGTCATGGAAGAAAAACAAGTTACCGTCGATGGAGAAGCGCGGCCGGTCCCCCAACCTTTCTTTGTTATCGCCACCCAAAATCCGATCGAATATCAAGGCACTTTTCCGCTTCCAGAAGCACAAATGGACCGTTTTGCCGTTTGCCTGAGTTTGGGTTATCCCAGCGCAGCAGAAGAATTAAAAATGTTACAAAGACAGCATTCTCAAGAGACGGTTAAATCCCTAGAAGCTTGTATTTCCTTAGAACAGGTGGGAGAATTGCAAAGATTAGTCAGTCTGGTCAAGGTAGCTCCTGCTTTACAGCAATATATCGTCGATTTAGTCCGCGCTACCCGTGATCATGAAGATATTAGTTTAGGAGTCAGTCCCCGGGGTTGTGTGGTTTTGCAAAAAGCAGTTCAAGCTTACGCTTTCCTCGAAGGTCGCGATTATGCTATCCCCGATGATGTTAAGCTGATTACTCCCTACGTCTTCTGCCATCGTCTGATTCCTAGTCACGGTCGTCAAGCTAAAGTTATCGTGGAAAGACTTCTGCAATCGGTGGCGATCGAGGATCGCATCTGTGCCTGAACTACTTTAAACCTCTAGCGGGGGAATAACAACGACTAGCAATTAAACCCAAAACTAACCACCATAGGGTGCTAACTTGGGGACGATACCAAACTGTATCAAAGAAACCGTGGGCAAGAATTCCGGCCATAGCGGCAATTGCCCCGATTAACCAAAAGCCTTGACTATCCATTTTATCGCGTAAAAGTTTAATTTGATGGATGCCTTGGCCGATAGTCGTAACTAATAACCAGAGGAAACAGGTAAAACCAATAATTCCCGTTTCTACCATGATTTCTAATAGCACAGAATAGGCACTTAAAGCCGTGTATTTTGGCTTCATGAATAGGGGGTAAATTTTCTTAAAAGCATCATTACCCGGTCCGATGCCCAAAAGCGGATAAGTTTGAATCATTCGGATAACTGCATCCCAAACATTAATCCGAAAGTTATTACTACTATCTTCCCGGCCAGCAAAAATACTCATCACCCGAATTCGCAGCGGCTCCACCAATAAAATCGCCCCTAAAACCACCACGGCTAAACCCCCTAAAACTAAGGGTAAAAGCCATGTTTGCCAAAATAACGGTAGATAACTTTTGAACCAATAAAATAATAGCAATAAGAAGACAATTCCTAAGACCATCAAACCAATCCAACCGCCACGACTCTCGGTAAAAAATAAACAAGCACCATTGGCTAAAGTTAATAAAGCCGCTAAAATTTTCGGTAGCCATCCCTGCCACACAAACAAGGCTGCACCGCTAAAAGCAATACCGGGTAATAAATAACTAGCTAATAAATTAGGATTACCGAGATAACTATAAACCCTAGTATCTCCCGCTAATTCTGAAGTGGGATCGTTCCAAGTTGCTAACTGTTCCGCACCAAAAATTTGCTGACGAATGCCGTAAACACTGACTGCTAAGGCGGTTAAAACTAAAGTAGTCAGAATCCAATTTGTCTGGCGTGGTGATCGCATGATTCGGGCGGTAAAAGCAAAAAAGATTAGATTGAGAGTTAATTTAATTAATCCTTCCAAAGCTGCGGTTTTAACGGGAGAAAAAGCCGTAGAAACCGTGGCAATTCCCCAGTATAAAAGCACTAGAATATGAATCGGTGTCACCCCGATTTTGCCTTCATCCACAAGGGTTAAGAGTAGCCAATAACCCGCTATTGCTAACAATAAAAAACCAATTTGACTGGTGGAGAAAAACGGCGCAGTGGCGATAAGGAGAGAGATTAACAGCGCACCCATCAGTTCTGTCCACTCCACAAACCGGCTACCCTGTCGCCATTGACTAAAAAGGCCGACGAAACGATGCAGATAGCTATATTTTGACCAAGAAGCGGGGGAAAAGTTCAGTAGGGTGATTTGTTTCCAAAAAGCATTCATATGGTTTTTAGTTGCGGTTGTCACCGGCAAACTTTGATTAAGATACCGATTGTATCTTAATTGTTGACTCTTGGGAGCGAAAAGAGTTTCAGTCTGGTGTCTTAGGGCAGCTTCACACAGTCAAAACCGGATAGCATAACCAGTCTAAGTATGGGGTGAACGTAAAGCTTGACCTAAACGAGTTAAGCCTTGGGAACAGTCAAAACGATCGAGATGTACTTCAATAAATGATAGGCGATCGATGTTACCCTGGGCAATCGATAAAGCCTTTTCTAATTCCCCTTCTGTCCTGACTTGACAACTCCAACTTTCCCCGTTAAATACTGCCGGTAATTGGTGATATTTCCACGGTTGTAGATCATTATAAATATTATCCTGAATTACCCGCTCGATCGTGTAACCGTCGTTATTAATTAAAAAGATAATTGGATTGAGATGGTGACGGATAATTGTCGAAAGTTCTTGGGCAGTCATTTGAAAAGCACCATCCCCCACAAAGACGATAGGACGAGTATTGGGTGCGGCAAAAGCTACTCCTAAACAGGCGGGAATTGAATAACCAATAGAGAGATAAAATGCTTGACCGATAAAGTCGGTTTTTTGTGGCATTAATAAATCAATTGTGGCAATAATTGCGTCCCCTGTATCGGAAATAACAAAAGATTCTTGAGCGATAAAATGATTCATTCGCTCATAAAAACGAGCATTAGTTAATTTTTGCTCTGGCACGGGTAGGAATTCTAAATCCTTCAATTCGGCCGCGGGTTTAATCTCTAGTGTAGCCGCTTCTTTGTGACTTAGCTTATCAATTAAACCATCGATAAAATTCCCTAGAAATACTGGTTGATAGAAGTGATGTTTAATTTTTACCTTCTCGGAATTGGCATTAATCAAATTATTGGGATTTAAATTAGCCGTAAATCCCCCTAAATTCATATCGGACATGATCGCCCCTAAACAGAGGACACAATCGGCATTTTCCACCCGTTGACTAACGTATTCGCGACTTAATGCCCCCACATAAGTGCCGATAAATTGCGGATGCATTTCCGAAATTGACGACTTACCTAAAATAGTGGTGGCTAAGGGATAACCCGTTACTTCTAAAAGTTTCAGCAACTTATCCTGGAGTTTAAACCGATGGAATTCTACCCCTGCTAAAATAATTGGTTTTTCCGCTTTTTCTAATAAAAAAGCCGCTTCTTCAATGGCTTCTTCTAAAGCGGCGGCATCCGTGAGATTATCGGTTAAATAAATTGGCTTTTCTGAGGGGATACAGGGACGATAGACTAGATCCCGGGCAATTTCGATATACACGGGACGTTTGTGATGCAAACAAGCGGCTAAAGTTTGATCGATTTGACTGGCTGCTTGGGCAGAATTAGTGAGAATAACCGAGGCAACCGTGACTTTTTCCATGATGGACAATTGCAGATTATAATCGCCCGTGGTGTGGTGTAATAATAAATTATCCCGGCGAATCGAGCGATCGGAAGCCCCACTAATTACCACCAAGGGAACTCTTTCAGCGTAAGCACCGACCACAGCATTAACAAGGCTAAATCCCCCGACTCCGTAGGTGACACAGACAGCGCCCATACCTTTGACTCGCGCGTAGGCATCGGCGGCATAACCTGCGTTAAGCTCATTACAGGTGCAAACTAATTCGATCGGACTTTCCACCAAAACATCCATCAAATCGAGGACATAATCCCCCGGCACCCCAAAAATATGATTAACCCCTAAATTATGGAGACGCTGGAATAAATATTCGCCGATGGTGATCATAGCAATTTTCTCCCCTATGTTGGCACTTTCACGCCGATCATAGCGATTTTTTAAAAAAATAGGCTAATGTCCAGTAATGAACTAGAAAGTAAAAATCAGCAGACTCTAATTAAGTAGCTGTTTGCAATTAAATAGAAGATAGGTTTTGCACTCGATCCCCCCTGCCCCCCTTAATAAGGGGGGTGCCGACAGGCGGGGAGATCTTAGAGTTTTTTACGCCCATCTAATTATATCTAGGCACTGGTGATCAATGCTATAGTATAAAATCTAGGGTTTTTCTCTTGGGTATAAAAAATATCTGCGGTACTTTTTCAGGTATAATTTTCACAGGAGATTCCCTAAAACTTTCGACTTAACTAAGGCTGACTGTTAATGATTTTTACTGAATTAGTTTTGCAAAATTTCGGTCCCTACGCCGGTCGTCAAGTGATTAATTTACGTCCTGAAAAAGATAACAATCCCTGTCCGATTATCCTTTTAGGAGGCATGAATGGGGGCGGTAAAACTACTTTAATGGATGCGATTCGTTTGGCTTTGTACGGTGCGCGGGCAAAGTGTTCTACTCGCAATAATTTAAGTTATGCCGAGTTTCTCAGTCAAGCAGTTAATAATCAAGCTTCCCTCATCGATCAGGCTAGAATAGAACTGGCTTTTGAACATCTAGTTAATGAACAATGGCGACAATATCGTATCGTTAGGTACTGGACAAAACAGCCTAAAGATGGTAAGGATACCCTCGGTATTTTAGATGAAGATTGGCCCGATCCCGCCTTAGCTAATACTTGGGATGAATATATTGAAACTTTATTACCTTTGGGTATTTCTAACCTCTTTTTATTTGATGGGGAACAGGTAAAAGAATTGGCAGAACAGGATGTACCTCCTGACAGCGTTAAGGATTCGATGCAGACTTTATTAGGGTTAGAATTAGCGGAAAGATTAGCAGTTGATCTCGATATTTTAGCTAGTCGCAAGCGCCGGTTATTAGCAGCAGAAAATGAACTGGCAACTATTGAAGCTATTGAGAAAAAATTAGCCCAGTACCAAGAAGATTTAGAATTGGCTAGGCAAGAGATGGAAACTCAACAAAAAAATTTAGATTTGGTTAGAAATGATTTTGATGCAGTCTCGGATAAATTTCGTATTGATGGCGGGAAAATTGCCGCCGAAAGAAGTCAATTAGAGAGCAGAAAAAAGGATTTAGATAAAAAGTTAGATAAACAGAGAGAGTATTTAGGTCAATTGGCGGGGGAATTTTTACCATTAAAGTTAATTTTTCCTCTCCTAGAAGCGGCTAAAATTCAGGGAGAAAAAGAGCTAAAATTTCAATCGTCTCAAGTCGCTCAATCGGTTTTAGAATCCAGAGATAAAAAGTTACTTGCTTATTTAGAACAACTGAATTTAACTTTAGAACAATTAGACAATATTAGAGAATTTTTACAGCAAGAAAATCAGTTTTTAGCTGAGGATGGCGATTCTTTGATTACTCCTTACTTAGATTTAGACGAGGAGGCGATCGAGTTATTAAATCGAGTCTTAACCCATCAATTACCGGCACAAATTAACCTCGCTCATCAAGCAATAGAACAATTAAGAAATCTGGAAGCTGACTTAGATAATTTAGAGCGAGAATTAGCAGTAGCAGCCTCTCCCGAAGAATACGAAACCCTGAGTAATAACTTAAAAACTGCTCAAAAAAAGTATCTAAATGCTCAAGCGGAATACGAGCAAAGCCACAAAAATTATGAGGAAATCAAAAAGAAAATTGAGAAAACTAAAAAAGAATTATTTGCCTATAGTGAGAAAGCTTTAGAATCGCAAAGTAACGAACATATCGTCAATGCTATTGTCAAAGCACAGCAAACTTTAAAAGTATTTAAAGAACGCTTAACTTTAAAAAAATTAAATAGATTAGAGGGAGAAGTGGCGGAATGTTTTCGTTATTTATTGCATAAGTCCGATCTAGTTCAGAAAATAGCGATCGATGCCGATACTTTTGGTCTATCTCTCTTTGGTCCCGATGGACAAAATGTGCCTAAACACCGTCTTTCTGCCGGAGAAAAACAACTATTAGCGATCGCTTTTTTGTGGGGATTAGCGCGAGTCTCCGGACGAGATTTACCCATCGCTATCGATACACCCCTCGGACGCTTAGATTCTTCCCATCGCCATAATTTAGTTGAACGTTATTTTCCCGCTGCTTCCTCTCAAGTCATCCTCCTTTCTACCGATACAGAAATCGGACAAAATGAGCTACTCTTATTAGAAGAACAGGAAGTAATCGCCAGAAAATACCTGCTAGAATACAATTCCCAACAACGTCAAACCACTATTCACCCCGACCGCTACTTTTGGTAAAATTATGACTGAGATAAATTCCCCAAAAATCCTCCCCCGATTAACTTGAGACATCGGGTATTACTTTCGATTTTATCAGTCAATCCAAGCTTTTGGGGGGATCAGCACCCCCCTTATCAAGGGGAGATTAAGGGGGGTGCCATATTCAATTTAATTATAACTAGCTACTTAGTTATTAAGGCAGAGGCAATCAGAGCAATTATCTTTTTAACTTTTTACTTTCTAACTTGACCATTATGGGAGAAATAGAAGATTTACTGGCACAAATGAAGGCAGAATACCAGAAACGGGATCGGGAAAACCCGATGCCGTCCTCTTCTTCTCGCCAAGAAAAAGAGCGTTTCCCAGCCGAATTTAAGGTTAATTATTCCGGCGATTCTTCTACCGATGCGCTTTTAAAAGCTTTAGCCTTAGAAAACCAAGAAAGGGAACAACAGGAGGCAGCGGAAAAAGAAAAAGCGGCGGCATTAAAACAGCAGCGCAAGCGAGAAGCTTTAACTAGAAAGGCAAAGCAATGGTTAGATAAATTGGATGCCAAATCGGAGGAAGGACGCTGGTTTGAGGAGTTTTCCTATAGCTACGATTCTCCTTTAGAAGCGGCGATTACCTATCTAGAAGCTTTGGGAGAAGTGGATATTTCTAAATGATCAGGTCTAATTTAAAGTTGTGGGTAAATTGGCCGCATCAAAAACTCGATTATGCCACCAAATATTATCACCAGCTATAATATTTGTGCCGTAACGAGGGACAATACCATAAACAGTGCCGGGGTCATAATCCAAAGCTTCACTGATCAGATTGTAGAGACGTTGTAGATCAAAACCCCGGGGGTCACAATGGGGATATTTTCCTTGATTAATCAGAAAACTATCGACGGCAAAATGGCTGACAATTTGCGGTAGTTGTCCCGTTTGTAAGGCTGCGAGGAGATAATATTTCGCCGTTTGCTGGTATTGAAAATCGCTGTAACCGGGGAGGGTTTGCAAGCGTCCTTTGGTCAAACAGTGGGATCCTGGCGCTTGTACCAGTTCAATGTTAACACTAGAGATAACCCGACGATTTCTTTCGGCAAAAACCGGCTGCAAGCGATCGCAATTAGGGTGAGATAGCTGCTGACAAATCGCTTCTGTTGCCCATAATGCGGTAGTTTTTGCCCCATCAAAGTAATTTGTGGGATATTCTTTGACTAAACGCTTAAAAACGGCTTCTGAAGGCGTATTTAACCAAATTCTCGCCCTTTTTTCTAACTCAGGGGCCGATCGCGTACTCAAGGGAACACCCGCTAAAGCAAGAGCAAAACCCTTGACGCGGATAGTTTCTGGGGTGAGTTGCCACAGTTGACGCACTAATTGATCTCTGGTGTCTGCGGGCAGCATTTCGGCCGCTTGTTCATAAAAAGTGGCCGTGGGACGGTGACGTTCAAAAAAAGGCCGGGCGATCGAGTCTAAAATATCTCTATCCCTGGAATTCTGTTTGCGGGGGATGTAAACATTCGGACCCAATTTCATCGGACCGCGAGCATATTTTTTCTGCTCTTCGATGTTACCCGCAGTCATACTCCAAGCTGTATCGTGGAGAATAAACAAGGGAACGCGATCGAGGGTTAATTCGGTTTCTGGCGGGGCAATTTGCAAAAATTCGGCGATTTTCTGCTTTTCTAACTCATCTAGGCTCTTACCGGCTAAATTCTCCCCCACAGTGGAGGGATTAAAAATATTTATGGTGGCAGTGGAGAGACTAGAGGTATTCAGTTTTAAAATCAGTAGGGACAAGACTAAACTAATCACCAAAGAAGTCACTCCCCATCGCCATTGTTCTGGGGGAAAGATAGAATATCTGGGGGGAGAAAATTGTCTTGATTTTTGCCGTCTTTGTCGATTCATCGAACCCTTTTAACTCGCTTTCCACCCATTGTATTGACTTTCTCGAAAAAGGGAATTAACTATAATTACTGAGGAACCATTGAGCATTAAAAGCTCGATCGCAGGATATTTCTAGTAATCTTATCCCTGATTCTGGTAAAACTGCGATTTTTTCCTGAAAATCAGTCCAATCGCTGATTAAATGGTAATCGATACCGTAGGTGTGACAGAGTTGGCAAAAGTCGATATTTTGGGGAGTGGCAAAAAATTCTTCAAAGGGAGGGTCAAATTTGGCGATCGGCAACATCTGGAAAATGCCTCCCCCCTTGTTATTGATTAAAATTATGGTCAAGGAGCCAACAAAATATTTTTTGATTAAAAAACCATTTGTGTCGTGTAATAGGGCTAAATCTCCCGTTAATAGCAGACTAGGGACATTTTTATAAGCTATTCCTATAGCAGTGGAGAGGTTGCCGTCGATGCCATTGGCCCCGCGATTAAAATAGGGACGAATTTGGCGATCGCTAGGCGGGTTAAAAAATTCGGCATAGCGAACAGGCATACTATTAGAGATAAAGATCGGGGTGCGGGGGGGGAGGTATTGGGAGAGCAGCCAGGGGATTTTCCCTTCAATCAGTTTAGTTTCTGCTGCCAAAAGGCGATCGATTTTAAATCTAGCTTGCTGGTCGAATTTGTGCCATAATTGCCGATATTCTCGATTATTATCGGTTTTATCTGGGAATAAATCCCCTAATTGCTCGATATTTCCCCTGAGATGTCTGGTTTTTCCCTGTAGAGGATCGTAATTATCAGGATGGGGATCGATAATCCAACGCGGACAGTCGATTTCTTCTAACCAGATCCGTAATTCTTTGCTGGTGGGTAATTCGCCAATTTGCAGGACAACATCGGGGGTTAATTGGGTTCTAAGGGCAGGATTCCGCAATAATAAATCATAGGTAGTGATGAGATGGGGATTTAACCCTGCATAGTTTCGCAGAGGAGATAAAGCTTCTGCTAAGACGGGATATTGTTGCGATCGGGCTAAATTAGCGATCGCCTGACAGTAACTTTCAGGGTTTTGCGGGGAAGCTAATCCCGCGATGATAATTCCTTTGGAGGGTAAAGAAGGAATTTCGAGAATTGAGTGATTAATGGCGATATTTTGCCGAGATATATGGCTAAAAAAAGCTTCTTCGTCAAAATTAGCCTCTAAATTGTTAATTTCTAGATCGGGAGTTGGTGCGAGGGGATCCCGAAATGGTAAGTTCAGATGCACCACTCCGGGGACAGGATCGAGACAGCGTAACCACGCGTGGATGACAGTTTGACGGAGATAGCGTAAACGCTCGATATTGGCACTAGGACAGCTAATTTCCGCTTGCCAGTTGGGATAATTACCGTAGAGTTTGACTTGATCGATAGTCTGACCGGCGTGAGCATGACGCAATTCTGGGGGGCGATCGGCGGTTAGAATTAATAAAGGGACATGACTTTCTTTTGCTTCAATGACTGCGGGATAAAAATTAGCCGTGGCAGTGCCAGAAGTGCAGACTAAAACCACCGGTTGATACAATTGTTTGGCTAATCCCAGGGCAAAAAAGGCGGCCGAGCGCTCGTCTAAGATGGGAATAGCTTCAATCTGGGGATGTCTTGCCAAGGCTACCGTTAAAGGAGTTGATCGCGATCCGGGAGAAACCACCCCTATCTTCAATCCCAAACGGGCCAATGTTTCGACTAAAATAGAACCCCAAAGTGTATTAAGATTGCGAAAATCGAGCGACATTTATCAGTTCAGTGCAAAGGTTAGGGGACAATCGGTTAAAGAGTCTATTAATAAATTTAACATTGGCTGGAACTGGCCAAGAATAAGTTATTCCTAAGTCAGCGATCTGGGTTAAGTTTACTCTCGATTCCTAGGTCAATTTATCCCTTTTAGGGTTCCCTTGTCACCAAGTTTTAACCGGAAAACTTATAGGTTAATACCACATTAATATTAGCTGCCAGCAGCGCCAAGAATAACAGGAAAGTAAAGCGATCAATCCAGAATTTTTTAAAGAAACCAAAGATATCCTTGAGATAGAATACTCCCAGAATTGCTGCTGTACCGAGCATAAAATAATAGCGACCGTAGGGAGAAGATAAGATCCATGCTGTCAGATTGAGATGAATCGACCAAACTCCCAGAAAGATAAAAATAATTGAGGCAGTTAATGCGTCCGTTTCTTGGCGAAAATCATCAAGAAAGATGGCTAGAATAATAAACATAAAGGGATAAAAAGGAATCATATACCAAGTAAAAAAGTGACTTTGCGCTCCCGTGGCAACTAAAATTAAGGTGTAGAGGATTACTGGTAAAGCGAGTAATCTAACTTGGGGACTAGCGGGATTCTTTCTGAGAAAGGGTAAGAGGGTTAACCAGCTAAAAATTAGCCAACCATCCTCGAAAAATACCGTGGGAGTGGTTAGATATTTGACAAAGTTAAAGTCCTCGAAGCGCAGGGATTGTTCTTGAAATATCTTCCGAAAGAAATCGTAGTCATAGATGGCACCGTAGAGAAAATAGAGAGAGAAAAAGAAAGCACCGATCGCAGTTATATAAATGGCCTCTCGTCCTTGCTTTTCGTAAATCAAGAGGACAATTAATAATACTACTAAATAAATAGCTGTTACTTTGACTAAACAGGCTAAACCAGCTAAACAAGCGGCGATGTAGAGATATTTTTTCTGCTTAGTTTGATAGTATTGCCAATAAAGTAAGACAACCAATAAGCACAAAACAATCATTAAATTTTCACTAATAGCTAACCGAGAGAGAAAAACTGTATTGGGATTGGTGGCATAAATTAAACTAGCGATTATAGCGATCGATAAATTACTCAACTTGAGAGCGAGTAAATAGACCAAAACTATCGCAGCAATACCTAAGAGTAAAGAAGGGACTCTAATAATAGTTAAACTGCAATCAAAAAAAGTCTTTGCTCCTCCTAAAAGAGCAAATAAACCCACCAATAAACCAAATAAAGGAGGATGATCAAACCAGGGAGTCACCAAACGATAACGGATATTTTTCGCTTCCCAAACCACCGTAGGAAAATTATCCGTGGGACTTAACCATGACCAACTGGTGGGGATACCCGTTTGTAATAAACTCATGCCACTCCAAGCAAAAGCATATTCGTCAGCAGTCCAATTATCTGGAGGCAAAGAATCATAATTATAGATTCGCAAAAAAGCACCTAAGCAGGTGATAATTGCTGCAATCAACCAATGTTTATGGACAGTCAAAAAGCTGGGCATTGATTATTAAGTATAGGTGGCAGTGACTAAATAAGAGTCAGAATTTCATGGTATAATGGATGGGGTGATGATGACAGAAAAATCGGGATGATTAAAGTAAACAGACGTAAATTTGGCCAGTGGATCAGTCTGATCGGTGCAGGAGTCGGACTGGCAGCGATTCTAGATAGAAAAAATATTTTTTCCCCCTCCACCGCTACAGCAATCATACCCTCGCAACCCCCCCAAAATTCCTCTTTTCCCCCCCGACAAAGCTTTTCCTTTGAAACCGTCACTCTCGATCCTAGCGGTTTCGTGATCGAGCGCAATTCCCGCAGTGCCGAATACTACAGCGAAACTCTTGCGGGATTAGAGATGATTGCTATCCCTGCTGGCACTTTTATCATGGGGACACCGGACGGAGAAAAAGGAGACTTTACTGGTAGTGATAAACCCCAGCGCTTAGTCAAGGTGAACAGTTTTTACCTGAGTAAATACCCGATAACCCAAAAACAATGGCAAATTGTCGCTAATCTGCCCAAAATTAACCGCGATTTAAACCCCAATCCCTCCCACTTCCAAGGGGATAACTTACCCGTCGATAGCATCTCTTGGTATGATGCGATCGAGTTTTGCGATCGACTTGCCAGGGCCACCGGCAGAAACTATCGGCTCCCAAGCGAGGCACAATGGGAATATGCTTGTCGTGCCGGCACTACCACACCCTTCTACTTTGGTGCCACCCTTACCAGTGAATTCGCTAACTACTATGCCATTAAATTTCCCTACGCAGTGGAAAGAGAGAGCGAATTTCGAGCTAAAACCACCCCTGTAGGCAGTTTTCCCCCAAATGCCTTCGGATTATACGATTTACACGGCAGTTTATACGAATGGTGTGCCGATCCTTGGCATCGCAACTATAACAATGCTCCCAACGATGACCAAGTATGGCCGGCCGATCCTAATAGCACCGGCAATCGTTATCGCGTCCTGCGTGGAGGTGGTTGGGGGACAGAATTGAGGGAATGTCGCTCCGCTAGTCGAGGCCAATTTGGTCCAGATAATCGCTATAGTGTATTAGGATTCCGCATCGCCAGTAGTTAGCTCAAAATTCTGGTTTCAACAACTTTGCCGGTAAACTGTGCGTCTCTAAACCTGTTTTAGTCTGTGAGTGTAAGCGAATGACCAACTCTCCACCCTATCCCTTTTTAACCACCCCCGTCGGCTCTTTGCAAATCCCTTTTTTAGAGCAAATTGAAGGAATTATTAGCAATAATAGTTATATTCTCAGAGATTCGCCGCAATTACTCAAATTATCTCTAGTTATTCCCACCTATAACGAGCGAGATAACGTTATTACCCTAGTCGAGAATCTCAGTCAATTACTCGATCAAAAAATTCCCGATCAGTATGAACTAATTATCGTCGATGATGACAGTCCCGATCGCACTTGGGAATTAGCCAGCAAATTAACCCCGGATTACCCGCAACTGCGGGTGATGCGTCGTCAGGGAGAAAAAGGATTAGCGTCGGCAGTGGTGCGGGGTTGGCAAGGGTCAAGGGGTGAGATACTAGGAGTAATCGATGGAGATCTGCAACATCCCCCCGAAATTCTCTATAATCTCCTCGAAACTATCGAAAAAGGAGCCGATTTAGCTCTTGCTAGTCGTCACATCGAAGGAGGAGGAGTGAGCGAGTGGAGTCTGCTGCGACGATTTCTCTCTCGCGGCGCTCAAATCCTTGGTTTAATTCTACTGCCAGAGGTGGTCGGTCGCGTCTCCGATCCCATGAGCGGTTACTTTATGGTCCGCCGTCAAGCGATCGCCGGTCCGATTCTCAATCCCACCGGTTACAAAATTTTACTGGAAGTCATCGGCAAAGGCCGCATCGAAACCATCGGAGAAGTGGGTTATGTCTTCCAAGAGCGGCTAGAGGGGGAAAGTAAGGTAACTTGGAAACAATGGCTAGAATATATCTTCCATCTGCTGCGTTTGCGCTCTCAAAAGCCATTAAGGTTTTTAGATGCAATTGTCAATCTACCTTTAGATAGATTTATTCGCTTCGGTTTAGTGGGATTAACCGGGGTTTTTGTCGATATGGCCTTTCTCTATCTTCTCAGTGATCCCGCCGCTTTGGGTTGGGGATTAACCCGCAGTAAAATCATCGCCGCCGAATTAGCAATTATTAATAATTTTATCTGGAATGATCGCTGGACTTTTGGCGATTTATCCGCTCGTCAACGGGGTTGGAATAAACGCTGGAAAAGATTTTTCAAGTTCAATTTGATCTGTTTAGCCGGTTTAATTTTAAACGTACTGCTGCTCAACCTTCTCTTTAACGGTTTGGGAATCAATCGCTATCTAGCTAACTTTATTGCGATTGCCATCGTCACGGTTTGGAACTTTTGGGTTAATCTTAAACTCAGTTGGCGGGTGACAAAATAGCCAGCTAGAAGCAAAAAATGCGTTTACCCTGTTGTCAATAGCATTTGAAACCCGCTTACTCCATCCTATGATCCTGATTACAGAAAAAATTTACCAGTCTATTTTCACCCACGCAGAATCCACCTATCCCGAAGAATGTTGTGGGTTACTCCTAGGAAAAATTACCGAGACAGCAGCCGAAGTTATCAGCATACAGGCAACAGAAAATAACTGGTCAGGCAATAGAAGAAACCGCTTTAGTATTGCCCCAGAAGTGCTTTTACAAGCTCAAAAATCGGCCCGGGAAAACCAGCTAGAAATTATTGGTATCTATCATTCCCATCCCGATCATGCCGCCATTCCCTCGGAAATTGATCGCCAATTAGCCTGGTCAGGATATACTTATTTAATTGTCTCCGTAGTTTCAGGGCGAGCGATCGATTTACAAGCTTGGCAACTGGACGAGCGCGAACAATTTCAAATCCAACCTCAAGAATTAAAATGTTTTTGACATCGCTTGAGAACAAAAAAGAAAGGCTGGGGAAAGTTTTTAAAATCCATAATTCCCAGCACCGTATTATCATCTACTTTCCGAAAAGAGTCATTAATCGGCAAATAATCATAAATCATCGTGGCGCTGACTTTGTCCCGATATTCCATCATTCGCAGTCTAGCCTGACTTGTCTGCGTTTTCAGCAAGGAGTTGGTCAGCATCAGTAAAGGTTTCAGAGAATTATTTTTCAGTATCGGCAGCTTCAAAATCCAGTTCATGGCCGTGGGATTAGGTGCTACCTTAAAAATTTTTCCCTGACCATCTAAAAATAACAGGGGGTGGACATTCTCAGTATCAACAAATTCTTTACCATACCAATTAGATGCTTCTAATAAACCATCCATTGGGTGATTTGTCTCAAGTCCAGAACCTTGCCAAACACCGAGCATAAAGTCTAAACTCACGGGTTCGAGAGCGTCAAACAATTGTAAAGCTATTTCTGTCGTCGTTTTACCAGCCTTAAGAATCGACTGGCAGCTTTCTAATTCTAATGTTGTCATTGTTTCGCTCTTCTTGTGTCCCGACCATGATATTATAGCTTCTCACCTAGAGGGTGGGGGATTGCTCCTCGGTTAAAATCACCGAACATCCGACATAAGTAGGTAGGCGTTAAAAGTTGTCAGATGCCCCCCTTATTAAGGGGAGATCCCCCCGCCTATCGGCACCCCCCTTATCAAGGGGGGCAGGGGGGATCGAACCTAAAATCCATTTTTAATTTAATTGTAACCAGCTACTTATCTTCACTCAATGGGTCATCGTATCGCTTTAGGGTTTCCAGCCATTCACTCATTTCTTCCTTGATGGTTTCTTTAAGTTCTCGCAAATCATCTTTATCTATAATCTTAAGACCGTTTCTAGTGGCCAATCCTATAATTAATTACAGGGTCGGAGAACTTGCCTTCTGCAAAAGTCCCATTTATCCCATCTACCCAACTAATCAATTCCATCATAGACAAGACCTTCCTGCTCCCCCACACGCCAAAAATATGTCTCAAAAGCCGATTTATCTAGATTGCCACGCCACGACACCCCTAGATCCGCAAGTTCTGGCGGCGATGTTGCCCTATTTTACCGAACACTTTGGTAATGCCAGTAGTATTAATCATGTCTATGGTTGGACAGCCGAGGCCGCGGTTAAACAGGCACGAGAAACAATCGCCGCTGCTATTAATAGTAGCCCCGAAGAAATTATTTTTACCAGTGGAGCAACGGAGGCCAATAACCTGGCTATCAAAGGGGTTGCCGAAGCTTATTTCGCCAAGGGAAGGCATATAGTTACGGTGATGACAGAACATCGGGCCGTTTTAGATCCCTGTCATTATCTGGAAAAATTGGGTTTTGAGGTGACAATTTTACCCGTCGGTGCTGATGGCCTAATTGACTTGGAACTACTAGAAAAATCTTTGCGTCCTGACACGATTTTGCTGTCAATTATGGCTGCTAATAACGAGATTGGGGTGATTCAACCTTTAGCGGCAATTGGGGCGATTTGTCGCCAGTATCAGGTACTTTTGCATACGGACGCAGCCCAAGCAATCGGCAAAATTCCCCTAGATGTGGAGGAAATGAATATAGATCTGATGTCCTTAACTGCCCACAAAGTCCACGGACCAAAGGGAATCGGTGCGCTGTACGTCCGGCGCCGGGATCCCAGAGTCCGTCTCGCCGCTCAAATTCAAGGGGGAGGTCAGGAAAAAGGACTGCGATCGGGTACACTGTTTACACCACAAATTGTCGGTTTTGCCAAGGCGGTAGAATTGGGCATCAAAGCGATAGAAGAAGATAACAGCTACTTAAATCAGTTAAAAGCCCGTTTATGGGAGATTATCAGTCAATTAGACAGAATTTATCTCAATGGTCATCCTAGCCAAAGATTAGCCGGAAATTTGAATATTAGTATTGAAGGGGTGGACGGTGCGGCGTTATTGTTAGGATTACAGCCAATAGTGGCGCTTTCCTCCGGTTCTGCCTGTTCTTCTAGCCATACCGCCCCCTCCCACGTTTTAACTGCCTTGGGTCGCCCCGAATCTCTCGCTTATGCCTCCCTGCGCTTCGGGTTGAGTCGTTTTAATACTTTAGAAGAAATTGAACTGGTGGGGGAACAGGTGGTTTTAACGGTTAATTCCCTCCGCAAGGCCAAAAATTTTTGACGTTTCGGCTCCTATCCACAAGTTAGTTTCGGTCTAGGTTTGAAAAATTCCGGAAGATGGTTCTATGATTGCCTTTGACTAATTGCCGTGCCAGTTAATAACACTGATGCTTGGTTTTCACTCCAGTGAATCATCCAACTCGGTTGTAATCCCAAAACAATAATAAATAAAGCCAAAACAATTTCGGGAAATCTTTCGGGCCAGGTACTGCGAGGAATGCGCGATAATTCGGGGGTTAAACGACCAAAGAAAACCCGATTAATCATCAGGAGAAAATATACTGCGGTTAAACCACTAGCGACCAAACATAAGAGCGTTTGTATCGGAAAAATCGGGAAACTGCCACGAAAGACCAAAA
This sequence comes from Microcystis sp. M144S2, assembly GCF_020246065.1. Taxonomy (NCBI): domain Bacteria; kingdom Bacillati; phylum Cyanobacteriota; class Cyanophyceae; order Chroococcales; family Microcystaceae; genus Microcystis; species Microcystis sp. M144S2. The sequence goes on along the minus strand of NZ_JADBTR010000100.1, from coordinate 3,916 downwards.
ATTCGGCGATAAATCCCACCATTCCGGGGATGCCGGCGCTGGCCATGGCCGCTAAAATCATTAACATTCCCGTGATTGGTAAACCTCTTTCTGGATTTAATAAACCGCGTAGATAATCCACATCCCGGCTGCCGGTTTTTTTATACACTACTCCCACCAACAAAAATAACAAAGCGGAAATTAAACCGTGACTAATCATCTGCAAAATCGCCGCGGTGATGCTTAATCTGGTGGTGGCCGCCGCCGCTAGTAAAATATAGGCCATGTGGGAAATGGAAGAATAGGCGACCACTTTTTTCATATCCTTTTGGGCAATAGCGCAACTGGCCCCGTAGAGGGCGCTGATAGCTGCTATTGTTGCTAACCAAGGGGCGAGAGTCACCCAAGCATCGAGAAATAAACCGACTCCAAAGCGCAGCAGTCCATAGGTTCCTAATTTGAGTAATATTCCCGCTAAAAGCACAGAAACGGGGGTAGATGCTTCGACGTGGGCATCCGGTAGCCAAGTATGAAAGGGAAAAATCGGGATTTTGATGGCTAATCCAATCAGAAGGGGAATAAGGAGCAGTAATTGGGTTTTAACGTCTAAATTGTTCGATAAAAGGGGGTTATAGGCGAAATTATTAGCACCAGTTAGCCAAACTAAGCCAAGGAAAGAGATTAGCACTAAAAAGCCTGAAATTGCCGTGTATAATAAAAATTTCATGCCCGCATAACCGCGTCTTTGACCCCCCCAAATGGCAATGAGAAAGTAAAGCGGGACGATTTCTAATTCGTAAAATAGGAAAAATAACAGTAAATCCTGCGCTAGAAAGGCCCCCGCTACTCCGGCATTGAGTAACAAGAGCAGAGAATAGTAAAATTTCGGTCGGTTAACCTCTGTACCACTAGCATAAAGAGCAATTATTGTCAAGATGCTGTTAAGAAAAAGTAATGAGAATGACAATCCATCAACACCGAGGGCATAATTGAAACCGAGGAAATTAATCCAAGGCAGGTTAACCGTGAACTGCATTTGCGGGTTACTAGGGTCAAATTGCCAGCCAAGGAGAATATTAAGCAGTAAGAGAACGACAGCAAGAGTTAGAGCTAATCCTCGCACTTTTTTCGCCTCTAGAGGCGTGTAGGCAATCAGTATCGCCCCTATAATCGGTAGCCAAATAAAAGCGTTGAGCATTCTTTACTTTAATGGGGATGATAAACCTTCCCATTATTGCCTGAGCGGTCAATCTTTAGCAAGATAGCTATCAACTTTTAACATTCATTAATAAAATGAGCCAGAGATTGCCATTACCAGCAATTCCTCGGCAAAAAATGGCGATTTTGTCGCCATATACCGAGTAAATCCCTTGGCTTTTGGCTGGGAAAATGACGCTAATTTAGGAAACCCTCATAACTCACCATTAAGATAACTGCTATAATTATCGTCCGGGGTTTGACTCGGTGTCAAAAAAGTTTCAGCTAATTTAATTAAATTGGTTCGATTAATCTTCCCCTGGGGACTTTTTGGTATCTCTGGTAATTTTATCCAATGTTTCGGCAGCTTATAATTGACTAATTTATCTTTAATCTGAGATTGAATAATTGTCTGGTTTATCTGAGAGTTAACGGGTACATAAAAAGCCACAATTATCTGTCCCCATCGAGAATCTGGCAACCCTAAAACCACCACATCTTTAACTAAATCAGTTTGTCTAATGGCAGTTTCTACCTCAAAAGGATAAACATTTTCTCCTCCGGTAATTATTTTTTGACTATCGCGACCAATGATATATAAATAACCACTTTCATCCAAATAACCTAAGTCATCGGTCTCGAAGTAGCTTGCTTGATTAAGATGGGGATAATAGCCTAAAAATAAAGATTTCGCTTCAATAATAATTTTCTGGTTATCGGGATTAATTTTTATCTGAGCATGGGGTAATAGCTGTCCACTACTATTATTTCCTTGTCGAAAATCTTCCGGTTTAAGGGTGACAATTTGTGAGGCAGTTTCCGTCATTCCATAGGTGGGAGATAGGGAAATATTATATTCTCTAGCTTTTTCTAGTAAAGATGGCCATGCAGGGGAACCTCCTAGGAAAACTGTTTTAAAATTGGCTAACCATCGAGGATCATTTTCTAGAAAAAATTGTAATTGACTGGGAACTAAGGAGATAAAATAATCTTGAAGATTGAGATTATTTATGCGCTTTTGTTTGATTTTATGGTAAGGAATAACAGCAAAATCTCCCCCCGTTAAAAAACTTCTCAGAAACTGCATTAAACCACTAACATGATATAAAGGCAGTAGGCAAAAACAGTTAACCTGTTCGACTTGAAAATATTCAGAGAAACCTTTGACAGAAGCAGTTAAAGTTAACCAGTTGTGGATAGCAAAGCGAATTTTTCCCGATGTTCCTCCCGTGGGTATCATCAGAGAATTAGTCACAGGATTGACAGGAGGAGAATTATAGTTAAAAACCTTGATATTTTCGCCAAAAATATAATCGGGTTGCATCAGAGAGAAAACCTGTTCCCATTCGTTATTTTTCCAGTCGGGATTAGCTAAAAATAGGCAACTTTTGACCCTGACGGCAGCCAAGAATATCGCTAAGAATTTAAGGGGATTGCCTTCGGACAGAAGTAGAGTTAATCGAGGATTATCTGCGGCGATAAATTGCCGAGAATAGGACTGATATAATTGATAAAATTTCTGGCTATTGTATCCATATAACCAATCTTTTTGACTGAGATATGCTAATTGTTCGCTGATGTCGTCCACAGTTTTTCCAACCAATCGGGGTCACTATTATTAAACCATTGTTGCACACCAAAACCTAAAGCTCGCTCCTTTCTGGGGTATTCTTGTGCTAGACGTAGAGCGGATTTTCTGCCGATATTAGTTTCTAAAACCGAGGAAAATACTAAATCTAAGGGATATTTTCTCCAAAGATTTCTTAACCCTTGTATTGAACCAGTAATAGCAGGTTTAATCACAAAAATTCCTCGCCATCCCCGTTGATAACATTCCTCTATTTGTCGAAGATTGGCTACGGATTCATCTAAAGCAATCCCTGTGGTAAAATCTTGACTTAATTGCAACATTTCTAACCATTGAGACGGGGGTAAAGGTTGTTCGATAAATTCAATTATTTTAGATTCATCGGCAATTTTTAACCAGATTTTACCCTCAGTAATACTTAATCCCCCATTGGCATCTAAACGCAATTTAATTTTCCTGGGTAATCGGGTAATTAATTTTTCAAATAAGTTTAACTCTTGCTTGAGAGAATTGACTCCAATTTTCCATTTATAAGTATTAGTTTGATTGGTGGCTAAAATATCATCCAGACAGGGAAATACTGCCGCACCAGTGGGCAATAAATAACTATACTTTTTCGGTTCTAATTCTCTTGATTGATTTTCTATACTTAAATCTTCTAAAGCTGATTCAAAGGCAAATTGACAAGCGGGAAATTGTTCAGGAATAGAAAAAATTGAATTTATTGATAGGGGATTTTTGAGACTTTGACAGCATAATATTGCTGCCGATAATGTTTCTGAACCAAATTCAGGTAAAGGAGCAATTTCTCCCCATCCAATACGTCCATCTTCAGCTTCTAAGCGAATAATAATTCCTTGCCTAATTTGCCAGAGTCCGTGATGGGTTTGTAGGGGACGCAGCAAAGGACGCTGATAAACACGAAATTGCCAGAAATACATGATTAACTATAAGTAGTCGTGAAAAATTAATTTCCTAGTCGAGACAGGAGACCTTTCAGTGATCAGTAAACAGTAGACCTCTTGCATAAATCCGAAAACAAACGATAGAAACAATAATGGGAGGGACTTTCAGTTAATTATTTATTAGTAGTTGATAATCTTCAAAAATGTTGCTGTACAAGGATCGACTTAAGACTTTTGCAAGAGGTCT
>NZ_JADBTR010000010.1:0-42957 GCF_020246065.1 Microcystis sp. M144S2 | reverse complement strand
CTTAAATGTATCTGGATACACGCCACACAAGCGTTTGAACTCTGTTGGCTTTAAAGTTTTTACTTGTTCGTAAGTCATCTTTCAATCTTAACTCTTGGACTATTTTATCCTATTTTGTCTAGACTTATGCAAGAGATCTACTGATGAGCGATCCGATCGCCACTCGTCCAATTCCCGAACATTTGCAAGAAGATCAGCGTTTAAGGGCTATGTGTCTATCGGGGGCCTTGACCTACGATGATTATATTCAACAGTTGATCGCTGCTGGTTTTGGTCAGGTAGAAATTCGGGCCCGTCGTCCCTATCGTTTACTGGACTGTCAGAGTTATAATTTAGCCGAGCCGCTCCTCTTAGAAAGTTTGGATTCCGTTGCTTTTAAATTAGCTATTCCCGAAGATGGGGCCTGTATTTTTACGGGCAGAACTGCTATTTATACTGGTAGGGAGGCAATTTTCGATGATGGTGCAGGGCATATTTTAGCCAAAGGATTGCCAGTGGCCGTCTGTGATAAAACTGCGAGCAACTTAGCTCGTTTCTCTCCCCAAGATATCCTCATCACCGAGTCCACTTGGCACTATAATGGGGGCGGTTGCTGTTAAAAAAGCACGGTCGAGGCAAGTTCGATCCCTAAGTTACCAGTTATCATTGATTAGTGATTGGTCACTGTTCACTGTTCACTGAAAAAAACTAGCCTTGCACTACCTGTTTAAGGGTGGTAAAGGTTTCTAGGTTGATTAACCCCCGGCGCTGGCCTTTTTGGTTGGAAATGCCCAAAAATACCGATTCTCCCTGTTTGGGATTGCGATCAAATCGGGGTGAAGAATTGATATAAACTAAAGCACTATCGGACTCCATGGCGAATTGACGACTTTCTCGATAGGATTCGGTGACAATACAATCGGCATGACCGCTACTATACTTATTAATCCAAGCGATCGCATCAGTGAGGGTATCCACTAACCTAAAGGCCACCGTTTTTTCTAAATAGGGTCTTTGCCAATCATTATCGGTAGCAATAGTTAAATGTTCCGGAAAATCCGCCGCTAATCGGGTATCTCCCCGCAATTTAAAGCCTTTTTCCTGCAAACTTTTAAACAAACGACTTAAAGTCGAAGAATTGTGATGGGGACTAATTAAAACTTTTTCGATCGCGTTAACCGGATCCGGTATGCTGCCATGACTATCGATAATTACCTGACGAGCTAACTCCAAATCGCCACTAGGAGACCAATACAAATAACAGTTTCCCATGGCCGCACGCAAAACGGGAACCGTTGCCAATTGACTCACCCGACCGATTAAACTAGGGCGACCGTAGGGAATAATCAAATTAACATAATTTTCTTGGGTCAGCAACTCCTCTAGGGAGGGACTAGAATCACAGGGTAAACCACTCACACAATCCACGGGTAAACCCACATCTTCCAATGCTTCTTGGATGATTTCCGTAATCACCCCATCGGAATGACTAGAGGCATTGGAACCGCGAATAATCAAACTATTGCCACTTTTTAGGCAAAATCCCGCCGCTACCATCGCTAATTCCGGAAAACCTTCATAGACGAAGGCAATCACTCCTAAAGGCATCCTTTGGCAATAGGTTTGGGAAGGATTGAGTTGATAGGCTGCGTTAATTACCTGTTGCAGCGGATCCGATGCTTCCGCTAGTTGTTGCAATACCTCCACCGTCGTCTCTAAACGTTCGGGAGTTAACCGTAGCCAGCGAATCATTTGTTCTGAGACAGCCATCTCTCGACTGACTTCTAAATCGAGGGTATTGGCTTCTAAAATACGATCAAAGCCAGTTTTAATGGCATTAGCGATCGCAATTACTCCGCGATTTCTTTCATTGCCATTAAATTGACCTAGAGCCAGAAAAGCATTGTATGCTTGCTTAAAGATCGTCAGGGGCGGGGTGGAGGAACTTTCGATCATAGATTCTTATCTAGCGTCGATAGGCTAACCAAAAGATGAACGCGGGCAAAATAACTAATAGCATAACTAGAATTGCCCCAAAAATCACGCTTACCCCCGCTTGCCCTGAGCCAAGTCGAAGGGGCGGTGATTTTAAAATTAAGGGTAGCCAAACGATCGATAATAACAGAATTATCCCCACCATCAGGGGTAATACCTCTTGTCCAAGTCGCTGATTGGTACTCACCCAACGAAATCCCGTCCAGCGCCAAGTGCGTTTATAGGGATAGTGGGAGGCTAATTGTTCGATAATTTGACCGTTTTCCTGTAGCACAAATATTTGTTGACAGCGATCACAACCAAAGGCATCGGTCAATAAAATTGGGCATAATGTCCCTTTCCGACGACAGGGACAGGGATAGTCTTGGTGTAGGTCGATTTTGGTATATTTATGCGGTCGCACAAGCTAAATTTTGTTTATAAACGGTTGTTTTTAGTCGCTCGTGGTCAATAGCTCAGGGATTCAATGGTTGCCCAAAATCCTCAACCCTATTGCTCACGGATAATTCCCATCTTAAGGGATACCTCTAAATTATTCACCCCAATCTTAAGGTCTATTTTAAGATTTTCCCAAGCGGGCAACGCGATTCGAACGCGCGACATTCACCTTGGCAAGGTGACGCTCTACCACTGAGCTATGCCCGCAAGCAGTTTTTTTACACTTCTATAAGTGTGCCAAATCTCAGAGCATTTGTCAAGTAGTTTGGAGCATTTTTTGACAATGATTCATTTTCTGGCAAATCCCCCAAACCCGTAATAGCTTCGAGAACCACTTCTATCTTAGCCTGTAGTCGGTTGAACTGATGTTCCAAGCGATCAAAGTGCTTGTCAATGGCGGCGAATTTTTCAGCGATATGGCGTTCCATAGCCTCAAAAGCTGCCGTAATCCGCCCCTCTGGTTCTAAATCTAATTCCAGAGTCTTGATTCTCTCGACAGCGTTGACTAATTGCCCTCTGAGTTGGTTAATATATTTGTTCTGTTCAGCTTCGCTCATCAGTGGAACTCCGGGGGAGTGGGGACACCTAAAACCCTAAATTCTCGGGGAATTTTCTTAGCCTTCTATCAGTGCCTGTGGGGGATTATTTTCCAATAATTCTAGGGGTTTATCTTCATCCCGGGGGCGCAATTGACGCATGAGACTAGCCATTTCTAGGGCAGATAGGCCATAATTCCAGCCCAAATTACTTTTAATCCCGGCCCGTTCGAGGGCCTGTTGTAGAGTATCAGTGGTGAGAATACCGAAGACAACGGGAACACCTGTCTGAAAAGAGGCCGCAGCGATGCCCTTAGCAGCCTCGGCGGCAACGTAATCAAAATGGGGCGTTTGGCCGCGAATAATTGCCCCTAAACAAATAACGGCATCGTAACGGTGGGAAAGGGCGACTTGACGGGCTACCATTGGCACTTCAAAGCTACCGGGTACCCAGATATAATCCACTTGTGTGCCATCGGGATTAACATCAACCCCGTGACGCTTGAGACAGTCTTGACAGCCTGATAACAGTTTATCAGTGACGAGATCATTAAAACGACCAATCACGATCGCAAAGTGCCAAGAGGATATATCCTCGGTAAAATTTCCCTCAAAAACAGTCATAGGTGGAAGGGGATAGGGGTTGGGGAGTGGGGAGTGGGGAGATGGGAGTGGGGAGATGGGAGTGGGGAGAATCAATAAAAATAGTCTCCTGTCTCGGAGTCTCCCGTCTCCTGAACAAGACTAAATCACTAAAAAGTTTAAAATAGCGACGGCAACGACTAAAATCGCCCAAATTGCCGAACCCACATAAAGAAGGGGTTTCGATTGATCCCAGTTTTGGGGGGAAGCATAGGCAACGGGGACACCAATAACCATCAGCAAGGAAAATAAAACTAGGGCAATGAGAAAAAATTGAAAGACAATAGACATGATTGGGTTCTCCTAAAACACTTGATATTAGATAATTCTCCCTGATATAGTACCCTACCAAATTTTGTTACTTAATGGAAATGTGGGGGAGTGGGGAGAAAAAAGCTGATTACTGATTACTTTTTACTGAAAAGCCCCCAACCCCTAAAACCTCAAAAAAACTATGGATTTAATTTTATGTCATCAAACGGCGGATTTTGACGCTTTGGGGGCAGCGGTGGGTTTATCGTTGCTGAAAGCGGGTAGTCGCATTGTGTTAACGGGGGGAGCGCACCCGACAGTGAGGGAATTTTTAGCCCTGCATCGGGATGAATTTGCTTTAATTGAAATGCGTAGTGTCAATCTGAACCGTATTCGCTCTTTAATTATCGTTGATAATCAGTGGCGGGAGCGTCTGGGAAAAGCTTCCCAGTGGCTCGATTTAGGGCATTTACAGGCGATCGAATTGTATGATCATCATTTGGATAGTGAAAGCGATATTCATGCCTCTAGCGTCCATTTAGAAGCGGTGGGAGCCACCACGACTTTAATTGTTGAAGCTTTACAAAAAGCCCAGATTAAACCAAACTCGATGGCAGCGACGGTAATGGCGCTCGGTATTCATGTTGACACGGGTTCCCTGACTTTTGCCGGTAGTACCCCCAGGGATGCCTATGCTTTGGCTTGGTTAATGACCTGTGCTGCTAACATTAAAACGATCGCCCAATACTGTCAACCGAGTTTTTCCCCGCGCTTACAGGAGTTATTTAGCCTTGCTTGGGAAAATCTAGAGATTAAAACGATCCATGACCGTAAAATCGCCCACGTTCTCCTCCATACTGCCGATTTTATCCCCGGTTTGTCTAGTGTGGCCGAGCGCCTACTGGAATTATCCGATAGTGATGCGCTACTTTTTGGGCATAGTTATAGTAAAGACGAGGAAGATAATTCCCGACAGCGTTTAACCGTGATCGGTCGCTCTAGAATCGATGGAGTGAATCTATATCAGCTTTTTTCCCCCTATAACGGCGGTGGTCATGCTCAGGCCGCTTCGGTGAGTTTTCGCGATGTTCAGCCAGTTCAACAGTTAAACCAACTACTGGGGGACTTAATTGCTCAAATTCCTCCTTCTCCCACTGCTAGGGATTTAATGTCTTCTCCGGTGCGGACAATTCGTCCCGATACTTCCATATCTCAAGCCGAGCGCATCCTTTTCCGTTACGGCCATTCGGGGTTATCGGTGGTAGATGAGCAGGATCGCTTAGTTGGGGTGATTTCTCGTCGTGACCTCGATTTAGCTCTCCATCACGGCTTTTCTCGCTCTCCCGTGAAGGGATACATGACTTGTAATCCGAAAACTATTACCCCCGACACTTCCCTTCAGGAAATCGAGTCGCTGATGGTAACGTATGATTTAGGGCGTTTACCTGTACTAGAAAACGGGCAGTTAGTCGGTATCGTCACTCGTACAGATGTATTAAGACAGATTCATCAAAATGAGCGGGTGCGTTTTGAAGGGGTTGCTTTGGTTTCCTGTCTTTTACCGACGATTAAAGAGCGTTTAGAGTCGATTTTATGGTCATTTCTGCAAGCTGCCGCCGCTGCCGCTCAAAAACGCGGTTGGCATCTCTATCTGGTTGGGGGTGCAGTGCGGGATTTATTGTTAGCCACAGAAAGGGATACTTTACTGTTACAGGATATCGATTTAGTGGTGGATGGCTGCCATCGTGCCGCCGGTGTGGGTGCGGGGGTAGAATTGGCTAATTGTTTACGCGAAATTTATCCGGGGGCCCGGTTATCGATTCACGGGGAATTTCAGACGGCGGCTTTGTTATGGCACAAAGATGAGCGTTTTGGCTCGTTATGGGTGGATATCGCCACGGCACGCACGGAATTCTATCCCTATCCCGCCAGTAATCCCCAAGTGGAGGCTAGTTCGATTCGACAGGATTTGTATAGAAGGGATTTTACAATTAATGCTCTGGCAATTCGCCTAACTTCGCCGAAAGAGGGGGAATTACTCGACTTTTTTGGCGGTATGTTGGATTTACGCGCCCAAGAAATCCGGGTTCTCCACGCTAATAGTTTTATTGAGGATCCGACGCGCATCTATCGAGCGGTGCGTTTTGCCACTCGGTTAGGATTTGTTATTGAACCCTTGACAGAAAGCTATATTAGGTATGCGATCGAAAGTGGAGTTTATGATCGCTCACGGCAACAAAATCAGAATGCACCCGCTTTACAGTCCCGTTTAAAAGCGGAGTTGAATTATATTTTAGAGGCGGATTACTGGGAAAGTGCCTTAGAAAAGTTGGCCGATTTGGGGGCTTTGCACTGTTTACACGGGGATTTAAGTTTAAATCGGGCTTTATGGCGACAATTGCGCTGTCTCAGTCGTTGGTTAGATTGTTTAAGTCTGGAATTGCCGGTGAATGCTTGGTTAATGCGGTTGGAATTATTAATCGCTTCTCTGGCTGTGGGGGAAAGAATAGCGATCGCTAATAATTTACAATTGCCCAAAGATACTGTGGAGCGTTTACAAAAACTAGAAGTTATGGAAAAGGAGATTAGCAATAATTTTGCTTATGATCGACCCGTTAGTCAAATTGTCAGCTTTTTCAATGGTTATCAGGTTCCTAGTTTGTTATTGGTGGCGGTGAGGAGTGAGACTAGGATTCGGGGTTTAATCTGGCAATATTTAACTAAATGGTCGCAGATTGAGGCTCCTATCGACGGCAATGACCTAAAAGCTTTGGGTTATCAACCGGGTCCCCAGTTTAAATCGTTACTTGCGGCGGTGTTGGGGGCGACTTTAGATGGAATGGTCAGCAATAAAAGCGAAGCTATGGCTTTTATTGCTAGATTAACTAAGTCAGCAGATTAGGTATCGGCTGCCCCTTCATTTTCCGAAGATTGTCTTTGATCGCTGGAATAACCGCCTCTACCTCCTCTGGTGGTGGTACGATTAGAGGCAGCCCGGAATTGACGAGCGTAGGCACGGTTGCGTTCCGCTTTTTCTTTTTTCAAATTACGACGTTTAGCCACAAGAATCTCCTTGGGATATTAGATAGATAAGCGGGGAAACGAGCGATCGCTTCCCCCATTGACAATGAAAAGAAGTTAATTGACATACCCCACGCCGTAAACGGACGTGGATTCTTCTAGCATCACTGCTGAGAATTTCTGGCTCAACGAGTCCACTTGAATTAGATTCCTGGCGAAATCTCACCCAGAGGTGGTTCTCTCCTCAGACTTTCGCGACCTTACAGAAGCCTGTTCTCGTATGCCCTACGATTATAGAACCCCATAACTCTAGTTTTCAAGGCTTCGGCCGTGAGCTCAGCCGAACGGTGCGTTCATCCGGCGATGACTGGGTTTTTTAAGCGGTTGCTTACCCTGCCCGCTATTCCTAATAGCATACATCATAATAAAGTCGCCCTAAAAGGGTGAGGCTTTAAACCCAATTTTTCGGTAATCATAGCCTAGAAGCGACGATCATTGGGACCTCTTGGACGAGATTGATTGACTCTTAATTGCCGTCCCTTGAATTCGGCGCCGTCAAGAGAGCCTATAGCACTCGCTTCTTCATCTGGGGTTCCCATTTCCACGAAAGCGAACCCGCGTTTTTTTCCCGTTGCCCGATCCGTGGGAATGTCAACGTACCTGACTGAACCATATTCGCTAAAAAGCTCCTTTAAGTCTTCTTCGACAACCTCCAAGGAGAGATTACCAACATAAATTGACATAAAACCTATCCTCGCACAGATAAAAACAACAGATTTATTGAACACCATTGACTGTCGGAAATTTTGAGATGACGGAGTAGGAAGTTTAACCTGCTTCCTCACGTTCTCACGGTTGGCAACCTGGAGCTATTCTGGCACAAAGCTGGCCTAAAAGAATGGGGTTTTCAACCCAAATTTCCGATAACCTAGAATGGTTACGATCGGGGATTAGTAGCGACGATCTCGATTGCGATTGCCACCACCGAAGGAAGGTTTGGGTTCTCTTTCACGAGCTTGATTGACTTTTAATTCCCGTCCCATCCATTGGGCGCCGTCAAGAGCGGCAATAGCCTTCGCTTCTTGCTCTGGGGTTTCCATTTCCACGAAAGCGAACCCGCGTTTTCTTTTCGTTTCCCGATCCATGGGAAAGTGAACGCGCTTGATCTCACCATATTCCTTAAAAACCTCAACCACGTCGTCTTGGTCAACCTCGAAGGGGAGATTACCAACATAAATTGACATAAAACCTATCCTTGCACAGATAAAAACAACAGATTTGTAGAGAACCAAGATTTCGGGAACTAGCTGAACCAATACTAAACAGAAACGCTTTGACCATTAATACTGACAACGAGCCGCAGTGCCGACTTTTATTCTCAACTTCCATCCTAGCACATAGCTATTAGCTTTGATCGATTCTGCCTGTCTCGCCACGGGAGCAGATAAACTAGACTAGAATGCTGCCCTATAAAATGCCCTAATTATGAGTTTATCCCCCCATCCGATCGAAACTGCCCTAAAAACCCTGGCAGCGAAAGCGGAAAATTCCATCGAACAAACAACAACCCTAGAAGACTTAGAACAGCTAAGGGTGAATTATCTCGGTAAAAAAGGAGAATTATCGCAGATTTTACGCGAAATGGGCAAATTAACCCCTGAAGAGAGACCGCGCCTCGGTGCGATCGCCAATGAGGTCAAAGAATTAGTACAATCGCTGCTGGAATCCCGGCGAGAAAGTCTCCAGAATGCCCAAATTAAGGCGAAATTAGCGGCGGAAACCCTCGATGTCACCCTACCTGCTCTGAGCCGTCCTTTAGGGCGAATTCACCCCTTAAATAGCACAGTTGATCGCATGATCGATATTTTCGTCGGTCTGGGTTACAGCATCGCCACCGGGCCGCAGGTAGAAAGCGATTATTATAATTTTGAGGCTTTAAATATCCCTGCTGACCATCCGGCCCGGGATATGCAGGATACTTTTTTCTTGAGGGATGGTCGTTTATTGCGGACCCATACCTCCCCGGTGCAGATTCGCTACATGGAAAGTCACGAACCCCCGATTCGGATTGTGGCCCCGGGCCGCGTTTATCGTCGCGATACCGTGGATGCAACCCATTCCGCGGTTTTCCATCAAGTGGAATTATTAGCGGTGGACCGGGGATTAACCTTTACGGATTTGAAAGGAACAATTAAAGAATTTCTTAAGCAAATGTTTGGGGCCGATTTACCAGTTAAATTCCGCGCTTCCTACTTCCCTTTTACCGAACCCTCGGCCGAGGTAGATGTGCAGTGGAAAGGCAAATGGTTGGAGGTGATGGGCTGTGGTATGGTGGATCCCAATGTCTTAAAAGCAGTCGGTTATGACCCCCAAATCTATACGGGTTTTGCTGCTGGTTTTGGTGTGGAAAGATTTGCTATGGTATTACATGAGATAGACGATATTCGCCGTTGTTATAATAGCGATATCCGCTTTCTCCGCCAATTTTAGGGGGATAAACCCGATGGTCATGAGTGAAGATTTAACCAAAAAAAGACTCCTATCCGTGGCTTGTCATGCTTCGATCTTTTTGAGTGCTACGCTGGTATCGGTGGGGATTCCCTTAGCTATTTATTTCATTTCTGATGATGAAACGGTGAAGGAAAACGCCAAAGAAGCTTTAAACTTTCACCTGAATATGTGGTTATACTACCTAATTGCTGGGATTCTGGTTTGGGTTTTAATCGGTTATTTGCTCTTACCGATTCTTGCTGTGGTGAATATTGTTCTCCCTATTCTTGCTATCCTGCAAGTCTGGAAAGATGCTTATAAGGTTTTCCGTTATCCTTTTATTTTCCGGGTTCTGTAATTAATTATCAGGGTTGAAACCTGTTCAACCCTGGGTGCATCTCATTTTTGTCAATCTGTTGAGTTGGGATTTTTAAATGCAAACTGTCTTCTAAAATTGGTAATTACTTCCGATTTTATCACTCAATCCAAGTCTTTGGGGGGTTCTACCCCCCAAACCCCCCGCGCATTAGTTTTTCGGTGGGATGCTTACACGCAGCTGCTGATATATTTGTAATAATTTAAAAGTCACTGATAATTGCTGATTGTCCGTATTTCTGCAAATGTGAGATGCAGCCTCAACCCCTTTTTAGTCCTATTCCCACTGGAAAAATAGCCTCTGGAGTTTATAGAGTTCTTGCATAATTAATTTTTGAGAGTGCAAAAATGAGAAAAATAGACATAAAATTGCGTAAAATCCCTAAATAGAGCATTTAATTGATTAATGCTCATTCTTAATTCTCCTGACGACCGGCTACTGGCTCCTGACTCCTCACCTAAAGGAAGATTTTTGATTTTTGCAAGAGGTCTTATGACTAAAATTGTCATCATCGGTGCGGGGATAGTGGGGGCCACCATTGCCTACGAATTAAGCGCCATCAAAGGATTAGAAATTACCCTCATCGATGAAAAAAAACCGGGACAAGGAGCAACCGGGGCAGCTTTAGGGATTTTAATGGGGATTATCAGCCATAAAACTAAAGGTAGAGCCTGGAAACTGCGGCAAGAAAGTTTAAAACGTTACGAAACCCTCCTTCCTGAGCTAGAATCCCTCACCGGACTGACTATTCCCTGTAACCGTGATGGTATTGTCCTACTGCGATCGAGTGCCGAAGACGAAGAAAATTGGCGCAAGTTAGCCCAAATCCGCCAAGAACAGGGATATTGTCTAGAAATCTGGGATAAAGAGACTTTAAAGCAAAAATGTCCCCAGGTGGCTGGGGAGCATCTCCAGGGTGCTATCTATTCTCCCAGTGATCGTCAAATTAATCCAGTCCTGCTCACGGAGGCTCTCGTCTCTGCTGCGGCAAGAAGGGGGGTTAAATTTCAATTTGGGGTAAAAGTTGAAAATTTCGGGAAGACAGAGCTTCAAGGCTCTAATTTGAGGCAATGCACCCAGGTTTATAGTTCCAATGGTATAGAGGAAACTGACTTTTTGATTCTTTGTGCGGGAATTGGTTCCACTGCTTTAACCGAAACTCTTACCCATCCAGTGGAGATCCGACCGGTTTTAGGGCAAGCTTTGCAGATAAAATTGACGCAACCCCTAGAAAGTTCCGATTTTAAGCCGATTTTAACGGGAAATGACCTGCATATTCTGCCTTTGGCTGGAGCAGAATACTGGATTGGAGCAACGGTGGAATTTATGGACGAAAAGGGCGAAATTATCGCCGATACTGCCCTATTAGAACAAGTGTATCAAAAAGCGATCGCTTTTTGTCCCTCTTTGGCCGCGGGTGCGATCGTGCGTACTTGGTCCGGTAAGCGACCGCGACCGGAGAAAAAATCCGCTCCCATCATCGAATATTTGCCCGGATACGATAACGTTATTCTGGCCACGGGACACTACCGCAACGGGGTTTTATTGGCCCCCGCTACCGCTAAAATCGTCAGGGAAATGTTAAGTGATAAGTTAGGGTTGGCTGAAAAAGTTTGTTGATGGGGTTAGGGGTCGGTATTCGGCTTTTTTCTCCCCTCTCTACAATAATTACTCGCAGCCAGAAATACGTTGGGGGAGTATCATACTTTGTGCTTTTTGTCAAAAAAACTTTTTTTTTGCAATAAAACTACATAAAAAAAAGATCATCGTTGTGGGTGAAATTGACTGATTTACCCGTCTTAATTAGGATCACCTTCTAGGTCTGGCAAGGGTTTCAACCATTGCTGCCCAAAAAAGCACAGAAAAACCCATTATGAAATTCTATCAAATCGCTGTAACCTTGATAACATCGTTGTTAAATAAAAATCTTTCTCAATTAATTCTTAAGAATTTATAAATATTGCGGAATGTTAATTTAAATATTCTCAAGTTTTTGCAGTCAATAAATAATTTTTGCTTATCTTTGTCGGAAAATAGAACTCCTGCAACAATCCAACATCTACCATTGGGTTAGGAGTCAGTTATCAGTTATCAGTTCACTGAGAAAACTCCCCACACCCTACACCCTACACCCTACACCCCACTTCCCCAATTCCCCAATTCCTGCTATCGGCAGCCGATGACCCTATCTGACCAAGAAAGACAACAACTCTGTGACACTGCTCGGGAAGTGGCGAAACTTTCCTATTCTCCCTATTCCTGTTTTCGGGTGGGGGCGGCGGTCTTGACAGATAAAAAGATTTATGCTGGTACTAATGTGGAGAACGCTAGTTATGGCTTGAGTTTATGCGCGGAAAGGGCAACTTTAGCGCAAATAATCGCAGCGGGCGATCGAGAAGTACGGGCGATCGCTATAGCCTGTATCGATGGGGTGAACAAGGATGATATTAGTCAGTTAACTCCCTGCGGAGCCTGTCGTCAATGGATAGCCGAATTAGCACCGCAAGCAGAGATTATTGTCTGTGGAACCCAGCAAAATTATTGTTTTAATCTCTCGGATTTACTGCCTTTTTCCTTTCGTTTTTAACTGTGGGTATAAAAAGGCGACTTAGCAGCTTGATTAGTCATATTTTCTTGTACTTGTTGCCATTCCAGGGTGATTTCTTGGTCAATTTCTTCTTGATGGTCAAAATAGTAACCCATGGCTGCATGAGCTTCGGCTAGGGTTAAATAAAGGTGTTGACGACAGATTTCTTCTACCGACCAACCATAGGCGATGTAGTCCATGACAATTTGAGCAACGCGGATACGCGGTAATCTTTGTAAATGTGCGGGTTGGTCGTCACTTTTTTCTATGTGTGGATAGGTTAGAGCTAACATAGGGCCTCTAGTTAATTGACTTGACCCATTCTAACAGTTTTAGGCGTTGCTGAATCAAGATATGAATGCTAATTGTGCATCCTATCCAAAAGTTATAGTCATTTCAGATAAGTCTGATACATTAGACCGTTAGGTGAGGAGTCAGACTTCGGACTGAACAGATGCGATCGCTATTATTCTCGTTTCTGATAGCCGAAGATTTCTTCAGTCTGTTATACTGGGTGTGTAATTCTGGATCAGATCAATTTGGTTAGACAGAAATATTGCAATATGTCCCAATTCAGATTAGGGCTGGCAGTATCATACAATCACCAAAGTTGATCAATTAAGTTAAACTAATTTAGTAACCCTATGGAAGTCAATTATGTTTGTTGAAACCATTGAGGCAATTGGTACAGGTGTAGGCGTAATTGAGATTTCGGAGAAACTATTTCCCACATTTAAGAGAATTTTTAATTTATTGAAGAATGGAGAATTAAAAATTGCAATTTTTGGTGCTGGTGGCACGGGTAAAAGCACCCTCGGTAAGCTATTATCGGGTGAGTTTGAGTTAAGCGGTCTCCTGCAAACTTATCAAGAGTCAATATCAATTGAACAGTACAAGCTGGAAAGTAATAAGATTGGCTCAGTAATAGTTGCTCCTGGCCAAAAGCGTCGAGAAGATACTTGGGATGATCTTTTAAGAACTTTGGTCGGTGGAAAAATTAAGCTAATTATTCATGTGGTGTCATGGGGTTATCACTCCTTTGGAGAGTTTAGCTATACTCAGCACCGGCTGTATCAAAGTGGTATGACTTTAGAGGAGTTTCTAAGAGAATATGCGGCAGTTTGTCGTAATCGAGAGTTAGATGTTTTAAGAAGAATAGAGCCACATTTATCA
The DNA here is from genome assembly GCF_020246065.1 of Microcystis sp. M144S2. Lineage (NCBI taxonomy): Bacteria > Bacillati > Cyanobacteriota > Cyanophyceae > Chroococcales > Microcystaceae > Microcystis > Microcystis sp. M144S2. Next base: position 29,468 of record NZ_JADBTR010000010.1, on the reverse strand, counting down.
ATTGCTGATCAAAGAAAAACCATAGTAATTACTTTAGTTAGCAAGCAGGATCTATGGTGGAACAACAGGTTAGAGGTTAATAAACACTATGTTGAGGGAGCCTATGAACAACTTATCCAAAATATTCGTAATAAGCGAGGAGCAAACAATTTTATTCATGAATATCGCTCTACCTCATTAGTAATGGAAAACTTTCTTTCAGGAGATAATGAGTTACTGATACCAACTACCCAAGGTTATGATCAAAGATTAAAAGTTGCCAATTTTAGGTATTTTCTTAATGCGATCGAGTCTCTTTTTCAAATCTCATTGAGCGTTTAGGAGAAGTAAGCTAATGGCTATTCTTGATGAGGAAGACAGAAAGCTGATTATCTCTTTGTTAAATGAATACTCTGAGAAGCTTCTTAATATATGCGAACAAATAGATAGGCAGCAAAGAAACTTAGATTTTTTATGGTTGCTGTCGTTGCTGTCGTTGCTGTTAGCATTTGCTGGGACGATGGTGGGTTTTTATTGGTTACTTTCTACAAAAATAACTACATTTATTAGAATTATTCCAATAACTAGCGCTGTTTCGCAACCATTCATAATTCACATTTATTTTAGAAAGCTAGAATTATTGCAAAAAGCTTCAATAATATCTGCAAAACTTGAGAAAGTTATACGAGCTGCCTCTCAAGCTCAGGAACATACTACCATGACATTTTTCGGCAATCTTGAAGTAGATTTGCGTTTATCAGATGCAGAATATGCTCTACAGCACTACAAGAATCTGGTCAAAAAAAGAAAATTCTTTTGATATTTCTAAGCTCAATTAGGGTTTGCTGAATAAATCTAAAAACCTTGTTGGGTAAGACTTTTAGACTTTTTTTCCCTCAAAAAGTGCCAACCATTGGAGTGATCGGGGGTAAAATCCCAGGACTTTTTCCCTGAAAATTAGGTAATTGACCCCCTCAAAATCGGTAAAACCCTACACCCCACCTGCCCCCCCGATGTCGGGGGGGTTGGGGGGCCACACCCTATCCCCACGAAAAACTTTTTGCCGCAAACCCTAATTATCTCCTCCCGTAGCGACATTTTTAAATCTTTCTTGGGCAGCAGAAAAAGCCTCTTTCATCACCCTTTGAATCCTCTTAGGATCGGGTTTTTTACCCCCCATTAAATCGCCAAAATAGACACAAGCGCCCTCTCCTAGGGCCCAGGTATAGGCAGCGGACCAAGAAGCGGCGATAACACTGCCAAAACCGGGGATAAATTTCACCAATTCCCGACCGATGGCCTGGGCCAAAAAGCCGCCAGCGATCGCACTGACGACTCCGCCGGCTTGGGATGGGGTTAAGACTTGACCGTATAATTTACCTAAAACCCCCACCATTGACACTTGTAGGGCGGTTAACACGGGCATAGTCGCTAAGGGTAAGGGAATCGCCGCCAAGGTTGCCGCTATGACGGAAAAGGCTAACATATAGCGTCGGGCCACGTCCCGATAGAGATTGCCTAATTTATTGCTGGTTTCCCGATCTAAAAGTTGGTGGATGGTGTTAGCTTCGGCTTTTGGCAATAAATCGGCTAAATTGTCTCTAAATGCCTCTAAACCGTAAAAAACGGGGTTATAATCGTCTTCCTCTAGGGTAAAATCTATTAGCACAGAATTGTCATATAAATCCTTAAAAGTTTCTTTAATTTCTTGATAGGCGCGATTGATATCCTCGAAATCGGGAGGATAGGGGGGATGATCAACGGTATTAGGAGGATAAAGCTGATGAAGACAGGTGACAGCCAGTAAACAGGGTATTTTAGGATATTTTTGCCGCAGTTGTTTGGTAATTTCCAGAAGGCTATCGGTGGCAAAATCATCAATTTTTACCGTCACGATAAAAACTTGGGCGCGTCCCGTGTTTTCGGCTAAATCTGCTAATAATTCCGCGATTACCGTGTCTGTGTGTTGATAGGCATCCCCTAACCCCACCGTATCGGTAAAAATCAACAGGGGTAAGTCTTCTGCGGGGTAGGTGTAGCGCTGGGTGTTTTGGGTATGGGGACGGAAACCTTGCCCGACGATTTCCGCCGAAACTCCCGTTATTCCCCGAATAATCGAACTTTTTCCCGTTTGCGGTTTGCCGATTAACAGCGCCTCGGTGGTGGGCAATTCTTGACGGACTTTTTCTAAAATTTCCGCCACTTGAGTGTCACTAACACTAAACCATTGCAGGACAGTATTAGTCAACTGGTCGATGGGGAGTCTTTTCATCACTTCCCCCGTGAGACTATTCCAAGTATTGACCAAAGAATCAATGGGCAGTTTATCAGTCATGGGGATTAGAAGGGTTTATGATAACTAAAATAGAGATTTTCAGCGATAGAATCAGACGATGACAAAAGCCGCAATAACCCCGCAAGACTTATCATGGCCTTTCTGGCCAATTGTACCACTTTATCCCTACGGTCAAAGACGGACAATTCGCCAAGAAGTGGTGAAAGATACGCTCTGGACATTTGAGCAATTGCAGGGTATTTTCTATGTGGTTGTGCCGATTCGCATGACGGTAATTAGGTTAGCATCCGGGGGTTTATTTGTTTATGCACCTGTGGCCCCGACTCCGGAATGTATTCGCTTAATGCGTGAGTTGGAAAGTGAACACGGGGAAGTTAAATATATTATTTTGCCTACGATTTCTGGGATTGAACATAAGGTTTTTGTTGGTCCTTTTGCCCGTTATTTTCCTAAGGCTATAGTTTATGTTGCTCCTAATCAATGGAGTTTTCCTCTTAATTTACCTTTGAGTTGGTTGGGTTTACCGGCAAAACGAACGGAAATTTTACCTGCTGACTCGGCAACCACTCCTTTCGGAAAAGATTTTAGTTATGAAATTTTACCCGCAATTGATCTGAATGTGGGATACTTCTCGGAAGTGGCTTTTTTTCATCACTACTCTCAAACTCTGCTGCTGACTGATGGCATTATTTCTATCCCAGAAAATCCTCCTGCTATTTTAGAATTAGACCCCTATCCGCTGCTGTTTCACGCTAAAAATAGTGCTAAGGATCTGGTAGAGGATACCCCAGAAAATCGCCGTCGGGGTTGGCAAAGAATTTGTCTTTTTGCTCTTTATTTTCAACCTCCTGTTTTAGCTGTTCCCAATTGGATTAAGGTGTTTAGAGATGCTTTTAATGCTAAGGAAAGGAGTAAAAAAGCCTATTTTGGTTTATTCCCTTTTCAATGGGGTGATGATTGGCAAAGGACTTTTTTAAATTTGCGTCGCGAGGGGAGGTTAATAGTCGCGCCAATTTTGCAAACTTTGATTCTTAATCGCACTACTGACGAGGTTAGTCAATGGGTTGAGCGAATTTGCCAATGGCCGATTAAACAGGTTATTCCTTGTCATTTTGCTAGTCCAATTCAAGCTGATAGTCAAGAGTTTCAGCAGGCTTTTTCTTTTTTGTTAAAAGATTCTTATTTACCTAAAGATGACTTGGAATGTTTAGAAAGTATTGATAGTTTTTTAGTGCGCTGGCGATTGACTCCTCCCCCCGATAAAAAATTGTAATTTATGGCTAAGAACTGCTATAATGTATTCGGTTGTTAGTTGATTGCTAATCAAGGTTATGCAAATTCCCGAAAATCCCAGTAATGATGACATCAGAGAAGCGTTGATTCAATTGCGAGAAGAACTTGGTCAAAAAGTTGACCGCTTAGAATATAAATTTGATGCCTATCAAAAAGGTACAGATGGTATGGTAAGAATGGCTACTACTATCATCATTGCCACCGCTTCTGTGGTGGTTTTATCTAGTCTTAGTCCTGCGGTGACAGCAATTATCACCGCTTTATATTCTGCTAATGCTCATTAGTTACTTTATCGCTAAATTCTGGTGCGATTCGGTGCGTTAGGCGCTTGCTAACACACCCTATCTTTCCTGAATTTTTACCCGTTGATTTAATTGATTCATAGCCAGAGAAATCACCAGATTAAAGAATAAATAGGTGGCCATAACTACTATTAACATTTCTACAGCTTTTCCTGTCTGATTAGCGATGGTACTAGAGATAGCATAAATATCATTATAACCAATAGCGATCGCTAAACTAGAGTTTTTAACCAGATTTAAACATTCATTAGTTAAAGGAGGAATAATCACTGGCAAAGCTTGGGGAAAAATTACTAATCTCATCACTAATAAAGGTTTTAATCCTAAGGCTTTAGCTGCTTCCCATTGTCCCCGATTAACCGATTGAATCCCTCCCCGTACCGTTTCCGCGATAAAGGCAGCTGTATAAACAGTTAAACCGATTAGGAGAGTAGCAAACTCGGAAGAAAGATGTAAACCAAAGTCAATATTTTGATTAAGAGGATTAACTTGGGGACTTTGCCATTGTAAACCCCAGATTAGAGGAATTATAACTAGGATTATTAGGCTAGTTAGGCATAAACCAAGTTTATTTTTTATGGATAAAAATAATGAGAGAATTATTCCTAAAATAATGATAGCTAAAGTTAACCATGTCCTGAAACTATTAGCGGGGAAAGGTAAATAGACTCCTGAGTTATTTAAAAATATACTGCCAAAGAACTCTAAAGATTCCTCAATCTTCGGCAGTTTCAGAAATACAGCAAAATACCAAAAAAATAATTGTAATAATAGGGGAGTATTGCGAATAGTTTCCACATAAATTGTTGCTAACTGACGAATTAACCAATTATCCGACAAGCGACCTAACCCGATGACGATTCCCAGACTAATCGCCAAAAATATGCCAGTAATCATAATGCGGAGAGAATTAACTAATCCCACCAAAAGAGCGCGAAAATAGGTATCGGTGGGACTGTAGGCAATAGGAGAGTCACCAATAGCAAAAGAGGCTGGTCGGTCAGGATCAAAGAGAAAGCCAAAGCCAAAACTTAAGCGTAGGCGTTGGAAATTAATCACTAAATTGCGACCAAAAAACCAGAAAATTAGGCAGACAATTAGCAGGATAATTACCTGTAGAAAAATCTTCTGAAATCGCTCATCGTACCAAAAAGAATTTTTTTGAGGTAAAGTCATATTTATTATATAGTCCAGAATTTTTCACAAAAGAAATCGGTGACTTTTGGCCACCGATTAAGAAAATCAAAACATATTTAGATAACTCCCAGACGGGAGAGACCGAGGATGACACCGGCACCGAGGACATGACCAAAACTGGTAGTACCCAGTAAAGCGCCTAATCCCATACCACCGAATAAAGCGGGGGAAGGTAAAGCAGGACCGACATTTTGTTGTTGAATAGTCGCTTTACCGAAAGCAATAGCGAGAATATTGCAGATAATCATGACAATCGCCACTTTGGGACTCCATTCGCTGGAACCTTGTACGGCGGTGGCGGCCATTAATAGGGTTGAATACATTGAAATTCTCCTGAACAGGTCGTTTTAAGTTTTTAATCTTAAAGGTAGTTTTCACCCCACATCACGCCCTGTTGCAATACTTAATAATCAAAAGCAGAGGAGTCAACAATAAGGCCGATTCGTCTCCACTCATGAACTACTCGCTTAGTACAAATTCAAGTTTAAGCCTACTTCTCTAGCGAAGACGGCTAATCCTTTCTTTTCAATGGTTTTGATAGCTTTGGTGGAGATGCGTAGTTTTACCCAACGGTTGCCTTCCGACCACCAAACTCTTTTCCATTGTAGGTTAGCTTCTTGTAATTTTTTGGTGCGACGGTGGGAGTGGGACACCGCATAGGCGTTATTGGCCTTTTTCCCCGTCATAGTACAGACTCTAGACATAATTTACTCCTGTGCGATCGATGTTTGTCAATAGTCAACCTTTCTAGTTTAACTCAAATCTCGCCAGAAGTCCCCCCCTTCCCCTGGGTGAAGTGAACGGAGATAAATTTAACAGCAAGTGGGGGGATTAAGAAGTTGATTAAACCGGTTCACTGCTCAGACAATTTCGACAATTGCATCAAAGGTAATGGTGAGAATATTGTCAACAAATTTAGCTGTAATTTTTTACTGAATAAAAAATATTTTAATAAGTTTTACATAGTTTCTATTATTCTAGTTAATTCATTTTTATTTTTCCACAATTTTACTTGAAAATCTTGGTATATTTTGGCGATAAAAGGGGCTTGATTATCTTGGGTTATTCTTTCGATTTTATCGATTGTTTCGACAAAAATATTAATCATGGTTTGACGAGGTAAGTTGCCAGAAACTAGAACAAATACTTGAGCCTGATAACGGGCTATCTGTTGAACTTCTAAAATATTTCTACCAATGTTTACATCTTTAGTTAATACTATCCATCCTCTTTGACTAACAATAGGTAGCCACTCCGTATCCGGTGCATCTGGGGCAAAATGGGCATGATGAAATTCAATTTTAACCCCTATTTCTTGCAAAGCTTCACCGATAGATTTTCCTAAAGCGCGGTCTATAAAATAGGTGTATTGATAGGTCATGCCGCTTGCCAATTGGACTCGAATAAAATCGCTTTTTCAATTTGCCAAGGTTGACAATTATAATCATTGGCAATATCTTCTATAGAGTCCCCCGCATCATAAAGTTCTGTGACAACTTTAGTGGGAATTCCTGTTCCTGTGATCACGGGGTTTCCGAAGGAAATATTAGGGTCTATCTTTAGGACTTTATTGCTGAAGTCTTCCCCATTTATGTCGATAGTGGGAAAAAGCCGTGTGGCGATATCTTGTTCATCCCATTCAATACGAGTTAAGAGATTATTTAAGAATTGTTTCATCGTCAATTGTCCCGAACGGGAGGCATTAATTAAATGTTCAAATTGTTCAATAAAAAGGTCAATTCCATCGGTACTAAATTGTTTTTGAACCAGAGGATGATCGGTGTTAAATTCTTCACTAATATAGTCTAGGGTAAGTCTAACTTTATCGAGAGGGATGTTATGAACGGTGCGAATGACTCTTAAAACGTGCGCTTCCACTAAGTTAGTAAAGGAAAGTTGCGGAATATTCGGATTAGGTCGTTGAATGAGGGGTAAAAACTCTTTTTGTCCTTTTTTAGTGGGGTAGGTGCGTCCTCGTACCCACGTTCTCAGAGTGGGTAAAGGAATATGGAGATAGCGCGCAGTATCGGCTATAGTGTAGGTGGGAACATGATAGAGATGCTCTAGAGATAAGGGAGATGATGCTTTGACCATCGTTAATATTTTGGTGAAGTTGTTGAGATGAGATTATCGCCTATTATTTCATTCTAGCTAATTTTGGTATCCTTGAGGATAGGGATAAAGCAGGATGAGGGCATCTCAGTGGACATTGGGGGCAAATGAGGTTATATTTTATCTATAGAAGAACGTTTGTATGCAACACTGATAATGAGTAATTCACTGCCAAAATATCTAGAGGAAATCACAGGCATTTATCAACAGGGTAAGGCCACAGAACACAGTTATCGTCCTGCTTTAAAAAAATTAATTGAATCCCTAAATAATAACCTACAAGCTCTCAATGAACCCAAAAGGATTGCTTGTGGCGCTCCGGATTTTGTGATTAATCAGGGTATAGTAGAAGTTGGCCATCTAGAAGCAAAAGATATCGGAACTTCTCTCAAAAAGGTTGAAAATACTCCCCAAATAAAACGTTATTTACAGGCTTTGGGTAATTTAATTATCACCGATCATTTAGAATTTCGTTGGTATGTATCGGGAGAATTGCGTCTATCAGCTGCCGTGGCAAGTCTTAATCAAAAAAAGCAAATTAAACCTGATTCCCAGGGTATTTTGCAAGTAGAACAATTGTTCTGTAAATTTTTCCTCTCAAAAGTTATTCAGATAACAACACCCCGAGAATTAGCCAAAAAAATGGCCGCTTTAGCGCAGTTAATTCGAGACGCAATCGGCCAAGCTTTAAAAGATCAAGATTGCGGGGGAATGTTGCGGCAACAATTGCAATCTTTTCAACGAGTTTTAATTAGTGATCTCAATGAAGCGCAGTTCGCGGATATGTATGCACAAACAATCTGTTATGGGTTATTCGCAGCACGCTGTAATACGGATCAAATAAGTTCTTTTTCCAGGGAAACGGCAGCATTTCGACTACCGAAAACTAACCCTTTTTTGCGGGGAATTTTTCATCAAATTGCTGGTACAGAATTAGATGAGCGGATTACTTGGGCCGTGGATACTCTAGCGACTATTTTACAACAAACGGACATGGAGGGAATTCTTAGCAGCTTTGGAAAACGCACGCGCAAGCAAGATCCTGTGGTTCACTTTTATGAGACTTTTTTAGCAGAATACGATAGTAAAATGCGTGAGTCTAGGGGGGTTTATTATACCCCTGAACCCGTGGTTTCTTACATGGTTCGCAGTGTGGACTATATTCTAAAAAATAAGTTTCAGATTCCTAAAGGTTTGGCCGATGCCAAAAAAATTACGATTAAAAATCCTAATAATAGCCAAGAAACTCAGGAAGTTCACCAAGTTTTAATCCTCGATCCTGCTGTGGGAACTGGCACTTTTTTACACTCTGTTATTGACCATATCTATGACAGTTTTCGTCAACAGAAAGGGATGTGGTCTAGTTATGTCAGTAAACATTTATTACCCCGTCTCTTTGGGTTTGAATTACTGATGGCTCCCTACACCGTAGCACACATGAAGTTAGGTTTACAACTTCAGGAATTAGGCTATGATTTTAGTGCCGATGAACGCTTGGGAATCTATCTCACTAACACCCTACAGGAAGCTTTTCAAATTCCCCCTGCTGATGGGTTTTTAAATCGCATTCGCGATGAAGCAGAGTCAGCGCAAGGTGTTAAGCAAGAACATCCTGTTATGGTGATTATTGGTAATCCTCCCTACTCTGGACATTCCGTAAATACAGGAGAATGGATTAAGGAATTATTGAAGGGAAAAGATATTATTTCTGGAGAAAAAACTGCTAGTTATTTTGAAGTAGATGAGCAACCTTTAGGCGAAAAAAATCCCAAATGGTTAAATGATGATTATGTCAAATTTATTCGCTTTAGTCAATGGCGCATCGAGAAAACTGGTTACGGAATTTTAGCTTTTGTTACTAATCATGGTTATCTGGATAACCCAACTTTTCGGGGAATGCGTCAAAGTTTATTAAAAACTTTTGATGATATTTATATTCTCGATTTACACGGCAATAGTAAGAAAAAAGAAGTTTGTCCCGACGGTTCACCGGATCAAAATGTGTTTGATATTCAGCAAGGTGTAGCTATTGGTATTTTTATTAAATATCACAATGGTTCTTCAAATTTAGCTAAAGTTTATCATGCTGATTTATGGGGTAAAAGAGAGATGATTGAGAATCAAGTTATTGTCGGTGGTAAGTATCATTGGTTAGATGAAAATGATCTTTATTCTACTTCTTGGCAGGAATTACAACCTGATTCTCCTTTTTATCTATTTAAACCTCAGAATATTAATCTGCGCTCGGAATATGATCAATTTTGGAAGATTACTGAAATTATGCCAGTTAATAGTGTTGGTATCGTCACAGCTAGAGATAGTTTAACAATTCAATGGAATAAAAAAGAAATTTGGGATATAATCAATGATTTTGTCAATCTCAGTCCAGAAGAAGCTAGAATTAAGTATAATTTAGGTAAAGATTCTAGGGATTGGAAAGTTAATTTAGCCCAGAAAGATATTAAGCAATCAAATTTATGCAAGGATAAATTAACTCCTATTTTATACAGACCTTTTGACAAAAGATATACATATTATACGGGTAATTCAAGAGGCTTTCACTGTATGCCAAGAAGTAATGTTATGTATAATCTAAAAGATCAACAAAATTATGCACTAATTACCTCTAGGATGACTAAAGGAGAAAGCTTTAATCACGTTCAAATATCAGGAAATATTGTTGAAGTGATTTGTCTCTCTCCCAAAACATCAAATAATGGCTTTGTTTTCCCCCTTTATCTTTACCCAACTAATACCCCAACCTTATTTGACACAGAACCAACCAACTCGCCAAATGGTCGCCGTCCCAATCTAGCACCAGAATTTATTAAGGAACTTTCGGCAAAACTTGAATTAGAATTTATCAATGATGGCAAAGGAGACGAAAAGAAAACCTTTGGACCAGAAGACATTTTTAACTATATCTATGCTGTCTTTCACTCTCCCCAATATCGCCAACGTTACGCCGAATTTTTAAAAATAGACTTTCCTCGTGTTCCTCTAACCAGTAATAAAGAATTATTCTGGGAATTAGTCAAAAAAGGTGACAGATTAGTGCAGTTACACCTAATGAAAGCAACGGGAAAAGAAATTAGTAGCTATCCCGTGGCGGGTTCCAATCTAGTCGAACAGGTGAAATATGACGAAAATAAACAACAAATTTCGATTAATTCTGACCAGTATTTTGCGGGGATTCCGCCCCAAATTTGGAACTTTTATATCGGCGGTTATCAAGTGTGTCAGAAGTGGCTAAAAGACCGCAAAGGTCGCCACCTTAGCTACGATGACCTAGAACATTATCAACAAATTATCTCCATTTTGGGCGAATCGATCGCAATTATGGAAACTATAGATATAATTATCAATAAATATGGTGGTTTCCCCTTTAGTTAAGCCACCGGTGAGAGAAGATTAACTTAATTTTTGCCCACTGGCAAGAGTCCCTTTTCACCGATAAATGATTCTCCACTCCCAACCAGAGTGATACAATTGTTAACACCACAGACCAAGAGCCAATCGAAGCGAGAGAATAAAAACTGCTATGTTAAAAGCCCTACTCGGAGACCCTAACGCCCGCAAAATTAAAAAATTTCAGCCCCTCGTCACCGAAATCAACCTGCTGGAAGAAGACATTAAAAACCTGTCCGATGAGGAATTAAGGAGCAAAACCAGCGAATTTAAGGAAAGATTGGACAAAGCCAGAAATTATGACGAAAGAGAGGAGATTCTCGAGGAAATCCTCCCCGAAGCTTTCGCCATTGTCCGGGAAGCGGGAATCCGAGTCTTAGGGATGCGTCACTTTGACGTGCAGTTATTGGGGGGAATGGTACTGCACAAAGGACAAATCGCCGAGATGAAAACCGGGGAAGGAAAAACCCTAGTTGCCACTCTCCCCGCTTATTTGAATGGATTGACCGGAAAAGGGGTTCACGTCGTCACCGTCAACGATTATCTCGCCCGTCGTGACGCGGAATGGATGGGGCAGGTACACCGCTTTTTAGGGTTAAGTGTGGGACTAATTCAAGCCGGCATGAGTCCAGAAGAAAGAAAGAAAAATTATGCCTGTGACATCACCTACACCACTAACAGCGAACTCGGCTTCGATTATCTGCGCGATAACATGGCTACAGTGATGGGGGAAGTTGTCCAAAGACCCTTTAACTACTGCGTTATCGACGAAGTGGACTCCATTCTTATCGATGAGGCCAGAACTCCATTAATTATATCAGGACCGATCGATCGACCCACAGAAAAATATATTCTCGCCGCCGAAATCGCCAAGCAATTAGTGCGCCAAAAAGTAGAAGACGGACCGGGAGACTACGAAGTTAACGAAAAAGACCGTAACGTTTTAATGACCGATGAAGGCTTTAAAAGAGCGGAAGAACTATTAGGAGTTACCGATTTATACGACCAAGAAAATCCCTGGGCGCACTATATTTCTAACGCTATTCGTGCCAAAGAACTCCAGAAAAAAGACGTTAACTATATCGTCCGCAGTGGTGAAATTGTTATCGTTGATGAGTTCACGGGACGGGTATTACCGGGGCGACGTTGGGGTGATGGTTTACATCAGGCAGTGGAAGCTAAGGAAGGGGTAGAAATTCAACAGGAAACCCAAACCTTAGCCACGATTACCTATCAAAACTTTTTCCTACTCTATCCGAAATTATCTGGCATGACCGGGACGGCCAAAACCGAAGAAACGGAACTAGAAAAAGTCTATAACCTGCAAGTAACAATTATTCCCACTAACCGCGTTTCTCGTCGGCAAGATTTAGCCGATGTGGTCTATAAAAATGAACAGGCAAAATGGAACGCCGTCGCTGAAGAATGTCAACAAATGCACGAACAGGGTCGCCCGGTTTTAGTCGGTACCACCAGTGTGGAAAAATCGGAAGTGCTTTCGCTTTTATTACAGGGAAGGAATATTCCCCATAACTTACTTAATGCTCGTCCGGAAAACGTGGAAAGGGAATCGGAAATCGTCGCCCAAGCAGGCCGGGCCGGGGCCGTAACCATTGCCACGAACATGGCGGGACGGGGAACCGATATCATCCTCGGTGGTAACTCCGACTATATGGCCCGATTGAAAATTCGCGAGTATTTAATGCCGAAATTAGTTATGCCCGAAGATGACAATTTGGCCTTTAGTTTACCCAGTTTAGGAGAACGCAATCGCCCGCAAGGATTCGCCCCAGGTAAGAAGAAAAAAAACTGGCGCGCCTCGGCGGAAATTTTTCCCACCGAGTTACCGAAAGAGGTAGAAAATGCCCTGAAAGAAGCGGTTAAATTTGCCGTTGATACCCACGGAACTCAAAGTTTACCCGAATTAGAAGTGGAAGAAAAAATCGCCATCGCGGCCGAAAAAGCCCCCACGGATGACCCGGTTATTCAAAAGTTACGCGAAGTCTATAAATTAATTCGCAAAAGTTATGAAGATTACACAGGCAAAGAACACGATGAGGTAGTAGAAAGGGGCGGACTGCACGTTATCGGGACGGAACGCCACGAATCCCGCCGTATTGACAACCAATTGCGAGGCCGGGCGGGCAGACAGGGCGACCCCGGTTCTACACGCTTCTTTTTAAGCCTAGAAGACAATTTATTGCGGATTTTTGGGGGCGACCGCGTGGCGGGTTTAATGGATGCCTTCCGGGTGGAAGAAGATATGCCCATTGAATCGGGAATGTTAACTCGTTCTCTGGAAGGCGCGCAAAGAAAAGTGGAAACCTTCTATTATGATGCCCGGAAACAGGTGTTTGAATACGACGAGGTGATGAATAATCAACGGCGCGCTATTTATGCCGAACGTCGTCGGGTTTTGGAGGGGATGGACCTAAAAGAACAGGTGCTGCAATACGCCGAAAAAACCATGGATGAAATCGTCATGGCTTATGTTAATCCCGAACTGCCGGCGGAAGAATGGGATTTGGAAAAACTGATTAGTAAATCTCAGGAATTCGTCTATCTGTTGGCAGATATTACCGCTAAAGATGTCGAGGAGATGAGTGTCAATGATATCAAGATGTTCCTACACGAAGAAGTTCGCAAAGCCTACGAAATTAAAGAACGTCAAGTGGATAATATTCGCGCCGGTTTAATGCGCGATGCCGAACGTTATTTTATCCTGCAACAAATCGATATGTTATGGCGCGAACACCTGCAAGCTATGGAAGCTTTACGCGAGTCGATTGGTTTACGCGGTTACGGTCAAAAAGACCCTCTAATTGAGTATAAACAGGAAGGCTACGAGATGTTTTTAGAAATGATGATTGATATCCGTCGTAACGTGGTTTATTCCCTGTTCCAATTCCAACCGCAAGGACAACCCCAAGCAGTGGCTAGTGAACAGTAAAAACTAAAAGTTGGCTTAAATTGGGGAGAATTGGCTAAGGCTGATTCTCTCATTTTTTTCTACCGAGAAATCAGTCACCCACAATCCACACTAGGACTAAAATTATCAGTCCGATTACTCCATAGGACAGCAACGACCCCAAAAAATTGATGATTTGTATGGGAAAATGAATCAAAACTTGGTAAGTAAAATCCGTAACTGCCAGCAAGGCAGTGAAAAATATAGTTACAAGTGTTATCATAAGTAAGTAGGATAAAATTAACTTTTTGGTTAGGATAAGCAAAAGGCAAGAGGCTTCGGCCGTGAGCTCAGCCGAACGGCAAAAGGCAAGAGGTGGTTAGATATGTGTAATTAATTGTGTTTAGTTAGTTCTTACCTAATATCTTCTCATTCTGATAGAATAAATGGCTATCCTTTGCGGTAATCGGCAGTGGATAGTTAGAAGTTAGGAGATTATCCCCAAGAAAATTCTACCGCAATTTGGGTGCATCTCACATTTGCAGAAACACCGACAATGAGGACTGCTCTATGAATATTCGTATTGGTAACGGCTACGATATCCACCGATTGGTAACAGGAAGACCTTTAATTTTAGGAGGAGTAGAGATTGCCCATACTGTGGGTTTATTGGGTCACAGTGATGCCGATGTCTTAACCCACGCTATTATGGATGCCATGCTGGGTGCGCTTAGTTTAGGCGATATCGGTCATTATTTTCCCCCCACAGACCCGCAATGGCAAGGGGCGAATAGTTTAAAATTATTAGAACAAGTTAATCAATTAATTATCGATAAAGGTTGGCAGATTAATAATATTGATTCGGTAATCGTTGCCGAAAAACCGAAAATGAAACCCCACCTTAATGCGATGCGAGCCAAATTAGCAGAAACTCTCAAGATTAATCCAGAACAGGTGGGAATTAAAGCCACTACTAACGAACAATTGGGACCAGTGGGACGAGAAGAAGGTATCGCAGTTTATGCCGTGGTTTTATTGGTTAAGGAATAAGTAATTAGTAAAAATTTGCTGAGATTAAGTATCCAGAACTTATGAATATAGACACAAAAATCTTAGAAACTGTCGAAACAATGCCAGAGTTCTTAAAAATAGAGCTGCTTCACTATGCTGAATATTTGATGGCCAATTATCAATCAGATGCTATTATAGAGAAACCTTCTCTTAGAAAACGTCGTTCAGGAATTTTACAAGGTACATTTACCTTACCTTTGTCTGATGATTTTGATGAGTCTTTGGAAGATTTTCAGGAATATATGTGATGACATCTTTTCTTCTGGACACCCATACTTTCATCTGGTTAACTGAAAACGATTCTAACTTGCCTAATAATCTTCGGGAGGAAATTGATTTTGCTCCTGAAGTTTATGTCAGTATTGTTAGTCTCTGGGAAATCGCGATTAAGTTAAATTTAGGTAAGTTAGCCCTACAAAAAAGTTATGAAACCATTGAAACTAAACTAGAAGCATCAGATATAAACTTACTGTCTATATCATTTTCTAATACTCTAAAAATTTGTACTTTACCCTTGCATCACCGTGATCCATTTGATAGAATGCTAATTGCTCAGTCTCTAAACAGATCGCTAATTCTAATTAGTAAAGATACTAAATTTGATGCTTATAATGTACCAAGAAAATGGACATAATACCCCGTCCGGCTCAATTCTATTCAAGATGAGAGCAAGATAAATTTCCTAATTCCCCATAGACTTCTAACATTCATTGCTAAATTCTCTCTATGACTGCCATTATCCAACAAATAAAAGAGCGTTTTTCCCAATCCCTAGTTAAATCCTTTGGGGAAAACTTCGCTGATACCGATCCCCTAATTGTGGTCGCTAGTAACCCCCGTTTTGGCGATTATCAATGTAATATTTCCCTCTCTTTAGCCAAAGAATTAAAACAAAAACCCCGGGAAGTGGCGGCAACTTTACTAAAAAATCTAGAGATAGATGATCTCTGTCAACCCCCCGAAATTGCTGGACCCGGTTTTATCAATCTTACCCTTAAACCTAGTTATCTAGAAACCCAATTAAAAGACCTAATTACTGACAACCGTTTAGGAGTTGCCGCTGCTAACCCCAGTCAAAAAATTATTGTCGATTTTTCCAGTCCCAATATTGCCAAAGAAATGCACGTCGGCCACTTGCGATCAACTATAATTGGTGATTGTATTGCTCGGATTTTAGAATTTCGTCATCATCAAGTAATTCGTCTTAATCACGTCGGGGATTGGGGTACTCAATTCGGGATGTTAATCACCTATCTACAAGAAGCTTATCCTAGTGCTTTAACCCAAGCAGATGCTCTGGATTTAGGGGATTTAGTTAGCTTTTATAAAAAGGCTAAAATTCGTTTTGATGAAGACGAAAACTTTAAAGAAACTGCCCGTCAAGCCGTAGTAAAATTACAGTCAGGTGATCCTCAAAGTCGTCAAGCATGGCAGTTACTTTGTCAACAATCACGGCGGGAATTTCAGAAAATCTATGATATTCTCGATATAAAACTGACTGAAAGGGGGGAATCTTTTTATAATCCCTACCTTGAGACAGTAATCAGAGAATTAGATCAACAGGGATTGCTAACAGAAGACAACGGCGCTTTATGTGTCTTTCTCGATGGTTTTACCAACAAAGAGGGAGATCGTTTGCCCCTAATTGTCAAGAAATCCGACGGCGGTTATAATTACGCTACCACCGATTTAGCGGCAATTTGTTATCGAGTGCGTCAAGATAAAGCCGAAAGAATAATTTATGTTACCGATGCTGGACAAGCTAACCATTTTGCCCAAGTATTTCAGGTGGCTAAAAAAGCGGGATTTTTACCCGATAATGTGGCAGTGGTTCACGTCGCTTTTGGATTAGTTTTAGGGGAAGATGGTAAAAAATTAAAAACTCGTTCCGGGGAGACGGTAAAACTACAAGAATTACTCGATCAAGCGATCGCCTGTTCCCTAGCTGACTTAGAAAAAAGACTGGCAAGCGAGGAAAGAGAAGAAACTGGCGATTTTATCACTAAGACTGCCGAAACTGTCGGGTTAAGTGCTGTTAAATACGCCGATCTCAGCCAAAATCGTAATAGTAACTACGTTTTCAGTTACGACAAAATGCTCAATCTCCAAGGCAACACCGCCCCCTATATGCTGTACGCTTACGCTAGAGTCCAGAGTATCAGTCGCGAAGGTGGTATTAATTTTCAGGATTTAAGTGCCAATTCACCGCTAATTCTCAAGGATGAAAGCGAATTAATTCTGGCTAAACAATTACTGCAACTGCCGGAAGTAATTAGTGCCGTGGAAGAGGATTTATTACCCAATCGTTTATGTGATTATCTTTACGAACTAAGTAAAAAGTATAATCGTTTCTACGAGAATTGTCCCGTTCTGAAAGCGGCAGAACCGATTAAAACCTCTCGTTTAGTTCTGTGTGATTTAACGGCAAGAACCCTAAAATTAGGCTTATCTCTGCTGGGAATACCCGTTTTGGAAAGAATGTAAATCAGTTATCAGTGATCAGCTATCAGTTATCAGTTGACAGTTATCAGTTGACAGTTATCAGTTGACAGCAAAAAACCACCCAATTCATAATTGATAATTGATAATTCATAATTCCCACACCCCACCCCTTGGATTGCGTATCTTTGACAAAAGCGGGTGCTATTTTATACCCAGAAAAAGTGTACTATGCTGACGTGAAAAAACCTGAGTTTTTGCTAACCTAGAAATAGCTCTAATCAGAGCCAATATTTTTGGGCGAAGCTTAGAGATTAATCTAGTTAAACTCACTCGTGACGTTATCTTATTGTCGTCTGTTGCCTATTAGCTTTCAGGTGATAACTCGGAGGTAGAGAATTAGTACAAATGCTCAAACTTCCTCTCCCTACTCCCTGCTCGCTCATAGACAGTCTTAACGAGTAATTTAGATAGTTAACAGCTTACTCCCGCATCTAGGCCGCTGACGCAATAAGCCACATCTGTTATCCCAGAGATGTTATCGTTAAAGCGGCCAACTATCCGAACACCCTAGGTGATTTTCGGGAAAGATTGTTCGCCCTCTCGTAATCTTAGATAGAACCTTATGAGTCAATCAATAGAAGGTAAGGCTATGGCCGATGCTGATGTATCAGATTATACCACAAATAAAATAATTTTGTCTAATTGGATCGCCCCTTGGTCGAAAGGCAATCGGAAAAACCCGTCACCGCAACCAAAATGGGATTTATGGCAACCCCTGCGGCAACGAATTGATCGCCTAGAGATTAATACACCTGCACTAGCCCACAGGATTTGTCGTCTAATTCCGGCTCAATGTCCCTTTGCGCGGAAAATTACCCTATTTAGCTGGACAATTCTAGAGATTCCACCCCTTTGCAAGCTAAATCCCCTCTACGAAAACCTGATGATGTTAAGATTTCGCGCTCTTTCTTACCTTGCCGATGAATGTGGAGAGGATATCGGTGCTTACTGCTAAAATGGGAGAGTGTCTTTAATCGCCACACCTATGGCCATCATCGCTCTGAAAGCTTGGTATCTGGACAAATACGAACCTATCCGCGAGGTTGTCAAACGTCCCCACGACTTGCGCTTAAGTCGCAATAGTCTCTTAAAATCGGGTTTAAGGGCCGATTTTCTCGATGATAGTCTGACGATACAGGGTTCTGTCTGGTTCCAACGCTATCTAGAAGGGGAAAGGGTGGAATTTTACCTCGAAGGTAGTGGCGGTTACGTCATCTCGAATATTGACCTGATTTCCCAAGAAATTTACTTTACTAAACAGGACCTCAGCACTTGGCTGGATCCCGTCATTTATTTTAGCTCCCAAAGCAAATTTAAGGACTCTAGCACCGCTTTAAAAACAGTTTTGACCGAAACCGTCGAAAATCTTAATAAACGCTCCCGTTTGCCCTTAACTATCGAAGAAACGCCTCGAACTGAGGGCAATGTCACCCGGTTGAGTGATAGTCAATTACGCAAAATTCGCAAAAGTTTATTATTTATTGCTGATGCTACGGCGATTAGCCAAAAAGAAACGGAATTACTGCCCAGTCCCCTAGTGGGTGTAGAATTAGGTTATGCGATCGCTTGTAAACAGGGCGGACAAATTCTGCTAACCTATCAAAATCGGGCGGAATTAAAGGGTAAACTAGCTTTTGACCTGCCAAGCTACCAAAAATTAATTTTCTCCGATCTGAGCGAATTGCGTCTGACTTTCCCGCCTTTAATGGCAACTTTATTACAAAAATTCAATCTGATTAGTTAAAAAAATGAGTAGAAAAGCTGACGAGTACGCTGTACATTTGTTCTTGAGCAGTGGACATCGCGAGGAAGTCCGTTTTTTGACTATCCAAGAATTTCAAAAGTGGTACAGTAAGGAATTAGTTCCGAAAGCCGATTCTCGGGATTTTATCAATGTTCCGATCAGAAATATCCAAGGGGAATATATGGTTTTACGTCCGGCTAGTATCGTTGCTATTCGGGTGGAACCCGTCTTTTTTGGCAGTGTGGAAAGAATGTAATTTGTCGTTATCGCTAAAAAAGATAGTTAGATGGAGAGAATTTTAGAGATTATTGATAATTCTCTCAATATCAGCTTGAATTTGATTGCTGACTTTGCCTTGCCAGCGTTCTTTTAATTCCCTTAATCCCACTTCTGCGTATTGACAGATCTTATCTAAAACTTCTTTGCCATCGCTGGGTTGAGGATAGGAATTCTTTTTACAGATAATATAAATTCCGGCAGTTAAAGCTAAAATAACTTCTGGATCGATTTGGCTAATAGCAATTAAATCCTGTCGATTACTCAGAGTGGTTCCGTAGATACTGAAGTCTTGTTTAATGGCAAAAGCAGCGGCGAATAAATAAGCATCTACCATGCGCTCAAAAGTTTTATTATCTTTTAGTACCTGTAGATAATTTCTGGAAGTTTCCGAGGCATAAATCTTCAAACTGGGATCGATTCTCTGCATTAGTAATTCTCCATCACTTCAATCACGGAAGCATCTTCATCGGCAGCCAAACGGTGTATTTTTAAAATATCGGTAGTGTGAGGAAGCAAGAGATTTAAAAGTGGATCAGGTAGATCGCGATCCGTGGCTAAAATAATCACTTGGGAGTTTAAATTAGGGAGAGAGTTAATAATATTTTTTTGATGTTCTTCGTCTAAATGTCCAAAAGGTGTATCCATAATTATGGGAACACAGGTATCAGTTATTTGATTTAAACCAGTGATAAAAGCAAAAGCTAAAGCTTCCTTTTCTCCCGCACTTAAGACATCGGGATTTAGTAATTTTCCCGTGATGGTACGGATTCCTAAAGTGTATTCGGGAGTGATTTCTACTCCTCTATATTCTTCTGGTTTATTGGTTACTTGTAAATAGCGATCACTGGTTACTTGATTAATCATTTTTTGGGAATTATCGATATGCCATTCGATTAATTCGTTAGTGGCATTTTTTAAACCTCTGGCCATTTTAACCTGATTAGATAACATCAATGTGGTTTTATTTTCACTAGCTAAAATTTCCACTTCTTTGCGTAAATTTTCTAATTGCTTTTCTTTGATTTCAATTTCCTTTTGCAAGCGTTCGATCCTTTCTTCACTCTCCTTGACTTTTCGTTCCCATTCGCCAACTGTTCGCCAAATCTCATTAGCTGATTCTTGATTTATTCCCGTGGTTTCCTGTTTTAGCTGTTTAATATGTTGATTAATTTCTTCGATTTCTTCTTCTAAAAGATCTCTTTGTAAAAGCAATTGACTATAATTGCTAAATTTGGCATTATCTCGGATAATTCCCTGTAAATAAATTCTAAGTTGGTCTTTTTCTATTCTGGTGGCGTTGTCCACTTCTAAGGACTCTAGTTCGGCAATTTGTTGCAGGATAAAGTCACGAGAATTTTTATCTAAACAACGACCACATAGACAGCTTTTATCCTCAAGTATTGCTTTTAAAACTGCTGTAGAATTAGTTTTAAAAGTGCTTTTTAAGCTAGTAACTTGTAAATCGTCAGCCATTTCCTGCACAAAGTTAATCAGCAAAGGTATCGCAGCTTTTTTTAACCAAGAATCGATAGACTTTTGTAGGTTATTTAACTGAGTTTGTAAACCGATACGCTTTTTCTCTAAGTTATGAATTTCCTCTTGTTTTTCTCGTAAACCTTCAATCTGTGCGGCTTTTTCTTGAGCATCATGATGGATAATTTTAGCATTTTTTTCCTCATCTTTAGCATTTTTAAGCTGACCTTTTTTAAGTTCAATGTCTCCTTCTAATTCTCGCAATTGTTTTCTCTTATCTTTTAAAGCTTGACTGGTTCCCTCTGCTTTATTGAAACGGTTTTCTAATTCTTGTAAGGCTTTTTCTGTATCATCGCGCAGATTTCTTAATTCCGGGATACCCAAAACTTTTTCAATTGCTTCTTTTGCTTCTTTAGTTTGGGTTATCTGGGTATATTGTTCAATTTTTAAGCCATCAAAACAGAAAAAATCTCGAATAGATTTAGGAAGCAATGCTTCGATATATTCCCTAGAGTTACTTCTCATGGTTCCATCTTCATAAAATAATGCTTCCTCTACGCTGGGATAAGAAGTGCTACCATTAACTTTTAATTTCGCTGTGCGACTGATAAAGTAATTTTTCTCGTTTCTAGTAAAATTTAATTCTACCCGCATTTCTTTTGCCGGTGAAGAATCATCCTTACCTCGATAAAAATAGGTTTTCAGAGTCTCTTTAGATACAATATCTCCCCCATATAGACACCATAAAATCGCCGTCATCAGAGAAGTTTTACCGTGGCCATTATTACCAAAAATAATCTGAATTTTTCTGTCGGGATGCAGGTTAAAAGTAATATTTTGACTAGGGTAACATTTCCAATTAGTTAAGCGAATTTGTTTCAGTCTCAAAGTCATAGAGTTTATTTATTGTGAGGAGTCGGTATATTTTTCGATAAGTTCGACAATTTTAGGTGATAGCCGCCGATTTTTGAGAGTAATTTTTTCTACTTCTAAAGCCATGGCTTCCCCCAGCAGTTGGGGAGGTATCTCATATTTTTGTGCCAGTTCTTCAATTTTAGCAGTTATATCCATGGATTTTCTGGGGGTTGGGGAGTGGGTATTGTCAAGTCTTAATGCTTATTTGCCAAGAGATACCTTGATGAGGATAAATTTTATAACAGATCTGAGTAGGTAAGGCCATAGTAACTTAATTCTTGGACTAATCTGTTGATAACTGTAGCTTGATTGCTGGCTGCCCGGGCAAAATCAATAACTCTTTTGATCTCCGATGCAATTAATTTTACCTCACCATCGCCCCAAGGAGGAACCACCAAGACATCGATTAAAGTCGCTTTCTTCTTTGCCACGGCTGCCCGGAGAATTCTGCCGCGACGTTGAATAAATTGACGAGGAGAAGCATCAGCAGCGAGGATAATTCCCTGACTGACTTGTGGGATATCAACTCCCTCATCGAGACATTTTACCGCCACTAATGCGTCAAGATTTCCCGAAGATAACTGTGATAATAACATAACTCGATCGCTGTCTAAGGAACTATAGCGAGCGACTCTTTTTCCCTGACGCGCCAATCGGGTACTAATAGCAGTTGCTTGGGCAATATCGGCACAATAAATTAATGTTTGTTCTAAGGTGTGTTCAGCCAGAATACGATCAATTATAGTTAATTTTGCCCCCGCTGCTTTAATTAATTGCGCCCGTTGAATTAATAAACAATTCACTGCTTTACTGTCTTCTTGAGTAAATAAGCGAGCAATTTTTGCAGTTAACTGACAATATTTTTCCTGTTCTTCTTCTGCGAGATAGGTGACATAAACGTGATAATCGTACTCGCACAAAATACCCTGCTGAATAGCTAACTCTAACCCGTATTCATAGACAATTCCCCCAAAATAATCTAAAACTTTTTCCGTACCGAGTTCATCGTAGGCACGCAAAGGAGTTGCTGATAAACCCAAACGATAACTAAAATCATCCCGTAAAAGACGCTGATAAACTCCCGCACCAGTAGCGTGAACTTCATCGGCAATTAATAAAGATTCTTTTGGCAAACCTCCCGCATCAGTAATTAAATCACTAACGGTATTTTTAGCCAACTCTCCATAGGTTCCCACCACAATTACAGGATATCTCTGAGAGGGCAATTCTTGATGATTAATTAACCGTAATTTGCGAAATAAAACCTCACGCCAAGCACGAGAATTACCCATCGCTACCACAGGAAAAGCATAGGTAGTTCGACAGTTTAATTCTTTCACCCACTGCTGGACTAATTCTTTAGTAGGTACACCGATAACAATTAATTCTAACCTTGATAAACCACTAGCGGCAGCCAGGGCTGTAATCGTTTTTCCCGCTCCTGTTGCCATGGCAAGTATCCCCTGATATTTGGCTTGTTTCCATGCACTTATTGCCTCAATTTGACGGGGCTGGGGTGTTATTTTTAGGGGAGAGGATAACTGATATTTGCTGGTATCGGCGGCAACTTTAAAAGTTTTTTTGCTACTGCTATCGGGTTCGGTAGTGGGTGGAAAATCAGGACGAAATTTTAAGAGAGATTGGGCTGCTGCTGCGGGAAAATCCCAAATATCTAGATGGGGAGTTTGATTGTGCCAGAGTTTTTCAAAATTATCAATTTTTCTCTGAACTCTTAGCTGTTCCTGAGATTGCCAAGAGCGAAAAACATCGATACACTCGAAATTATCCTGTAAACTGCTGTGACTTTCATTCGCAGAACCAGTAAAAGCGATCGCATTTTCAAAAGCATCAATAAATAGTCCTAACTTTTCATGATATAAGCCAAAATTAACTAAGTTTTTGGGAATGGCTAATTTAATTTCTAAGACTCCTTGACTTAATAGCCACGCTAAACAGGCAAAACGATTTTTAGTAATTTCGTCTAAGTCAATTTCTAGAACTGATAACAAAGATTTAGTAATCACTTCTTCCCTTTGCTTTAATCCCTGAGTAATCGCCTCTATATCCTCTCTCGAGAGATAGGGAGAAGCAATTAAACGCATTTTTCCACCTCCGCGAATTAAAGCGGTTAATCCTTTAGCTAGAGAGACAAGGGAAGAACTAGAAAAAAAGCCGACTGCTCGACAATAGAGGGTAGATTGTGCTAAACAAGGTAGATAAAAATCGGCAATGAGATTATGGCGATCACTACGGTATTCTTCTAATAAGTCTAATTGTTGTAGTGGCAATTTAAATTCCTCCTCGATCTCGTTTTAAATCATAAATAACTTTTTCATAACACCAGCTTTTACTGCGTTGGGGATTTCTCAATCTAATACTTAAAAGCAATCGACTCGCTAAAGCTTTATCTCCATTCACGAGGGTTAAAAGTTCTCTTTCTAAGTAGAAAAGTTTAGGCTGACTGATTGGCAAATTTTGACGATTATTTTTAGAAGTAGCTCTTTTCGGTTTAGTGGGGGATAAAGATACGGTATCGACTAACCACCAGATAGCTACAGCTAACCCCAACAACAGCACCCCCATAAAAGAGTATAAAACGATGCCTAGTAAATTCATTAATCAATTCCCGTGTTTGTTAATGATCAAGGTTTTAGGCTAATCTACCCCATACAAAAACACCACAAAAGCTAAAATAGATAACTGACAGTGATTCTGAACACAATAGTAATATAGACTAAACCGCCTTGTATTATCGTCTTCTTCTTGATTTTAACACCCTAGAAAACGGGTTAATTGTCTTAACACCCGAACAAAGTCATTATCTTAAAAAAGTTGTTCGTTTAAAATCCCATGACCGTTTTATTGCCCTAAATGGACAAGGACAAGCGTGGTTAGCGGAAATAATTGATAATTCGGCCCATCTTTTAGAAGCGATAAACGAAACTACCGAACTACCAGTACAAGTGAATTTAATGGTAGCAATTCCCAAAAATGGCTTTGATGATATCGTTCGCGCTGCCACCGAATTAGGAGTTTATCGGATTATCCCGCTGCTGACAGAACGGGGTTTAGTTAATCCTAGTCCTCAAAAAATCGACCGTTGGCGAAAAATTGCCCGGGAAGCTGTAGAACAATCAGAAAGACAGATTATTCCTATTATCGAAGAACCACAATCATTTTTAGCCATCCTTAGCCGGGGAGCTAACCCACAGACAACTTGTTATATTGGTGTTACCCGTAGAACAGTGGCCCCGCTACTTTCTCAATTGCAAACATCAACCGAGATAACCATGGCTATCGGACCGGAAGGGGGATGGACGGAGACAGAAATAGAACAAGCACTCGCCGCTAATTTTCTACCTGTATCATTGGGAAAACGCATTTTGAGAACAATTACCGCTCCCTTAGTGGCTCTTGCTATCATTAACGCCTATTTAGACAGCTAATTGACTAGAGTTTCTATGACCAAGACCAGCAATCCAGATAACTGGAATCATTTCGCTTCTTAACTAGGGTTTGCGGCAAAAAGTTTTTCGTGGGGGCAGGGTGTGGGGTGTAGGGTGTAGGGTGTAGGGTTTTACCGGTTTTCAGGTGGTCAATTACCCAATTTTCAGGGAAAAAGTCCCGGAATTTTCCCCCTGCTCACTCCCATGCCCGGCACTTTTGGATTTCAAAAAAGTCTAGAAGTCTTATCCAACAAGGTTTTTAGATTTATTCAGCAAACCTTACCTAAAGCAAAAACTAGCAGCAGTTCCCCAGTGGTCAGATTTTCCCTTTTTTGTCGAATAGCACCCTCATCCTCCTCGAAAAAACTCCCCCTAGCGCAACTTTATGACCTCTAGTAGCCCTTCTAACCCCTCTTTTGACTGGTTTAACCCCTCGCCCCAGCAAGACAGCGATTTACTGGCACAAATCGGCTTTATCCCCGGTTTCAAAGAATTTCTCACCCTGCGACAGGTTCACGCCTTGGAACACGCCACCGTCTGGGTATTAAGCGAAATGGTTGCCCGTCGTCAATCGCCTTTTGACCACTCCCCTGCGGATAACGAGGCCCTGGGGGGACTGTCCACCGATAGGGGTTTTTATCTCTACGGACAGATTAATACAAATGAACTGCAAATTGCGGCCAAACAGGCTCTTCATCGTCTCAAAAATGGCGAGGGGCAATTGGCACTACATCCGCGTTGTGGCACCAATTTATCGGTAACTTTAGCCTTAACCGCTGGCTTAGTCTTAGGAACTCATCTTCTCTTACCCAGAGGTCCGATTTCTCAGTTATTAGGCTTAGGTTTAGCCACCGCCACCGCTTTTCAAATCGGGCCAGATGTGGGAATGTCGGCCCAAAAATACCTGACTACGGCCATTCCTTTTAACTTAACAATCGTTAACATTGCACCAAAGGCAGACCTATGGGGACGTTCGGGGCATTTTGTCCAAACAGAGTGGCAAGATTTGCAATAAAACTTAAAGTAAAAACCCTTTCGGCAAACTCGCTCTGATTGTAACCTGTTAACTAAACCCTAAAAAAAAACAACAGCTATGCCTGGAATCGAACGCGGAGCCGAAGTTAGAATCAAACGTAAAGAGTCTTACTGGTACAACGATGTAGGAACCGTAGCCAGTGTTGACAAAAGTGGTATCCTCTATCCCGTTATCGTCCGTTTTAACACTGTTAACTACCACGGTTTTAGTGGTAGCGCCAGTGGACTGAATACCAATAACTTCGCTGAAAGTGAATTGGAACTCGTTAAGGCTGCCCCCGCTAAGAAATAAAGCTGAGTAAAATTCGGCCTATCATCACCGACTGACTGACGGGAATTCTCTCTTGTTGGTCGGTTTTTTTATAGCTAAGTAGCTGGTTATAATTAAATTAAAAATGGATTTTAGGTTCGATCCCCCCTGCCCCCCTTGATAAGGGGGGTGCCGATAGGCGGGGGGATCCCCCCTTAATCCCCCCTTAATAAGGGGGGCATCTGACAACTTTTAACGCCTACCTACTTATCAGTAATCAGTAATCAGTTATCAGTAATCAGTTATCAGTTATCAGTGAACAGTAAACAGTTTACTGATATTACATTTTGGGCGCATCGCTTGCGCGCCAACCATATAAAAACTGACTAACAAATTATCTAAAAGTCGCTTGAACCTTTAGCCAACAAGAGTTAATTAGTTTCATTATCCTAGATAAGTTTTTAAATACTTGACAAAATATATCAAATAATTTATAATATTAGATAGCCAAAAATCATGATAATGTGCTATCAACATAATCGGGTTTTAGGTGTTTAAAAATTAGTTTTTCAGTAATCAAATCTGGAATTTATGAGCATTTTAGAACTGATAGAAAAAAGACTAGAAGAAAACTTTGCCCTCCACGAACAATACCTAAACCCCCAGATGGTTAGGGTACTAAAAACGATCGGCTACGATCGCCACTACGTTAAAGCCGAAGGTCCGTACCTCTTCGACAATCAGGGGGACAAGTATCTGGACTTACTGAGTGGTTTTGGTGTTTTCGCTCTCGGACGCAATCACCCCAAGATCGTGCAAGCTTTACAGGAAGTGCTAACGGCAGCATTACCCAATTTAGTCCAATTGGATGCTTCTATCCTAGCGGGATTGCTGGCCGAACGGTTAGCAGCGATCGCCCCGACCGGATTAGAACGAGTTTTCTTTGCTAATTCCGGCACAGAAACCGTCGAGGCTGCCATTAAATTCAGCCGCTACGCCACCGGACGCAGCCAAATTGTTTACTGTCAGGGAGGCTACCACGGGTTAACCATGGGTTCCCTTTCCGCCACCGGCGATCCCCATTATCGTGAGGGATTTGGGCCTTTTGTCGCCGATTTTAAGGAAATTCCCTTCGGCGATCTGGCCGCGCTCGAAAAAGCTCTAATTAACCAAGAAGTAGCGGCTTTTATTACCGAACCGATCCAAGGTCACGGGGTGAGAATTCCCGAACCGAACTATCTCCCGGCGGCGGCTGCCCTTTGTCGTCGTTATGGCACTCTTTTTGTAGCCGATGAAGTGCAGACCGGTTTAGGCCGGACTGGCAAAATTTGGGCTGTAGAACATTGGGGGGTAGAACCGGACATTTTATGTGTTGCCAAGGCTCTTTCGGGTGGTTTTGTGCCAGTGGGAGCGGTTCTCTGTCGTCGCTGGATCTTCGATCGAGTATTCGATCGCATGGATCGTTCTGTGGTTCACGGTAGCACTTTTGGTAAAAATAATCTGGCCATGGCCGCCGGTATTGCCACTTTACAGGTGATTGAAGAGGAAAAATTAGTCGAGCGATCGGCCGTAATCGGTCAACAAATTATCGCAGAACTACAGCCCCTCGTAGATCAGTACGAATGTTTGCAGGAAGTGCGGGGATTGGGTATGATGATCGCCTTGGAATTTGCCGAGCCGAGCAGTTGGTCCCTAAAAGCCGCCTGGAAAATGCTAGAAACCGCCAATAAAGGGCTATTTTCCCAGTTAATCGTTGTTCCCCTCTTTACCCGCCATCAAATCCTCTCCCAGGTTTCCGGCCACGGCATGAATATCATCAAGTTTATCCCCCCCCTCACCCTCTCCGATGAGGATTGCCGTTGGCTTGTCACCGCCGTTAAAGATGTGGTCGCTGATGCTCACCGCTTCCCTGGGGCCGCTTGGGAATTCGGCAAAACCTTGGCCAGCCAAGCTATCCGCCAAAAAACCGCTAAAAAATAGTTAATATGTCCAGTTTGTTTCATCCCCTCTGCGGTAGTAACCTTAGCACTCTCCTTCGTTTATTTTTGACCAATGGCGGCATTAATCGCCCCAATTTGGCCCCGGCAACCCTGGCGCTGGCAGTTACCCTAGCGCGACTGCCTTTTTCTACCCTAGAACGAATTTTAATGACAGGGTTTTATGAGCGTAGGGTGCAGGTAAAAGCACCCATTTTTATTGTCGGCTATTGGCGCAGCGGCACGACCCATCTGCACAATTTACTCGGTCAATCGGAGCATTTTGGCTATATTTCGCCCCTAGCGGTGGGATTACCCTGGGATATCCTCGGTATCGTCCGCTTATTACAACCGCTGCTAGAATTAGCCCTACCGAGCGATCGCCATGTGGATAACGTCGCTGTTACTCCCAATTCACCCCAAGAAGACTCGATCGCCCTGGCCAGCATGATCCCCCTTTCCTACTACCATGGTTTATACTTTCCCCAACGTTTTCAGTACCATTTCGATCGAGGGGTTTTTTTTCAGGGCTGCAGCGAGAAAGAAATCGCCAATTGGCAACGTTGGCATACTCATCTATTAAAAAAAGTTTCCATCCATCAAAAAGGCAAACGATTACTCATCAAAAACCCCGTTTATACGGCACACATTGCCAAATTGCGAGCTATCTGGCCCGATGCTAAATTTATTCATATCTACCGCAATCCCTATCTAGTTTTTCCCTCAACCCGCCACTTTTTTACCCGCATCCTACCGGAACTAGCACTACAATCCTACGATAATTTATCCCAGGATGAAATCGAGCAGGTAATTCTGAAAAGTTACCCCCCAATGCTTAATTCTCTCCTGCGAGATAGTGCCGATTTACCCGCCGATAGTTTTGTAGAAATCCGTTTTGAAGATTTAGAAAAAGACCCCCTAGCACAAATCGAGAAAATTTACGATCAACTGCAACTTCCCGACTTAAAAATATCCAGGCCTCGCTTTGAGAAATATATCGCCAGTCTGCAAGGATATAAAAAAAATAATTATCCCCCAGATGCAAAAGCGATCGAGTTAGTCGAATCTCATTGGCTCCCATTTATTCAACGTTGGAATTATTATCAGTGACCAGTTATCAGTTATCAGTTATCAGTCATAAGTAACCTGAGTTCGGGTTAAGCAGATTGAGGTAAAACCCAGTCCATTTGGAGGGAGGGCTTCTTGGGTTGGTGACAGTAAGCAATTAAGCCACACAAGACGTTGACACAAAAATTGACCGGGCTTCGGTGACGAGAATGTT
>NZ_JADBTR010000001.1:0-10226 GCF_020246065.1 Microcystis sp. M144S2 | reverse complement strand
ATTTACAAGTTGCCGCAGATTAATCGAAAGGAGCTAGAAGCTATGTTTAGTTTAAGCGAGTTAAGACAGACGCGTGTGTTTCAGGAGGCCCTAGAGGAAGGTCGTCAAGAAGGTCGTCAAGAAGGGGAAATCATCGGAAAATTGGCTTCTGTTCCCTTATTATTGCGAGCGGGGGTTAATCCCCAAGAAATCGCCGCTTCTCTGGGATTATCTCTCGAACAGGTCTTAGAATTGGCTCGCTCGCTGGAAGATAGCGATCGCTAGGGTATTTTCAGAAGTTTGATTGCTGATTTCCCCTTTTAGGACGAGTATGAACCCCGAAAGGGACGACTTTCGGCAGTAGAGATATAATTTCCTTATCTTCCTTTCCCCCTTTCTCCGATGCTATCCCTACTAAAAAAGCTCTGGAATTGGCTAAAATCGCTCTTTATTGCCAGTCCGAAGGCAATTAACCCCAAAGAAGTCAAAAATACTCCTCCAGAACCCAGCGATGGGGAATATGAAGGGATATTGATGGGGTTATTCGAGCAGGTGGCGGCGGGAACCACTACCGGCGGATTACGGGGATGGCTATACAGTCGCCATTGTGACGATAAAAAGCTGGCGCGGTGGTTAGAGGTCAAAAGCGAGGAATGGCTACTGTATCCAGAAGATTATCAAACTTTAGGGCGGAATCTGGCGGCTTTAGGCAAGGTGATGACGGGAAATCTGGGGGAAGTGTCCCAACGGATTAGCCTCCAGTTACGCGACGCGGTGAGGGATGTTTCCAGTGTGGATGGGGAAAATCTATGCCCAAAGGAGACGGATTTAACGGAAGTGGTTCAGGATGCCGAATTCTGGTTTGAGCAAGGATACCAGAAAGTAATCAATGGGGATTTTATCGGCGCGATCGCATCCTGGGATCGAGCTTTAGAAATTAAACCCGATGACCATCAAGCTTGGAACAACCGAGGGAGTGCGTTAGATGATTTAGGCAGATTTGAAGAAGCGATCGCATCCTACGATCGAGCTTTAGAATTTAAACCCGATTACCATGGAGCTTGGTACAACCGAGGGATTGCGTTAGTTAATTTAGGCAGATTTGAAGAAGCGATCGCATCCTGGGATCGAGCTTTAGCCATTAAACCCGATGACCATGAAGCTTGGAACAACCGAGGGAGTGCGTTAGGTAATTTAGGCAGATTTGAACAAGCGATCGCATCCTACGATCGAGCTTTAGAAATTAAACCCGATTTCCATCAAGCTTGGAACAACCGAGGGAATGCGTTAAGGAATTTAGGCAGATTTGAACAAGCGATCTCCTCCTACGATCGAGCTTTAGAAATTAAACCCGATTACCATGAAGCTTGGATCAACCGAGGGGTTGCGTTAGGTAATTTAGGCAGATTTGAGGAAGCGATCGCATCATATGATCGAGCTTTAGAAATTAAACCCGATTACTATTATGCTTGGAACAACCGAGGGATTGCGTTAGATAATTTAGGCAGATTTGAAGAAGCGATCGCATCCTACGACAAAGCTTTAGAATTTAAACCCGATTACTATTATGCTTGGAACAACCGAGGGTGGGCCGTTTGTTCT
This sequence comes from Microcystis sp. M144S2, assembly GCF_020246065.1. Lineage (NCBI taxonomy): Bacteria > Bacillati > Cyanobacteriota > Cyanophyceae > Chroococcales > Microcystaceae > Microcystis > Microcystis sp. M144S2. The sequence continues at coordinate 8,645 of NZ_JADBTR010000001.1, read as the reverse complement.
CTGAGTAAAAATCGCGTTTCTACTCCCAGTCTAGAAGCTCTCATTTACCGTAAACCGATAGTAGCCCTTAATGACCGAGAACCCCATATTTTCGCCCTCCGGGAGGCACTTCCCCACCTCATTCAAGGATCGCCTCCGTGGGGGCAAATTTATCGCTATCTAGGGGAAGCTTATCTGGAACATTCCCAGTATAAAGAGAAAGCTAGTCCCTATTGGCGCGAAGCAATCCGACATTATCAAATCGCTTTACCGATTCTCAGCGAAAAAGACTTCCCCGAAGATCATTTAGAAATTCTGCAAGGATTGATCCGCGCTCATCTTTCCCTACAGGAAATCCCTGAAGCGCGATTCTATCAACAACAGGGCCGCCACCTTTTCACCCGACTACGCGCCCAGAAACGGGATAAACCGGCTTTTGAGAGAAAATTCAGCAGTTTTAGTCACCTAGAAATCGATTTACTGATCGAGGAAAATCATCCTCTAGACGCAATTGAACAGGCAGAATTTTATAAAAATCGTTGTTTGACTTGGATTCTCGATAATTGGCAAGAAAACCCCACCAGTCCCGATTATGCCACTATCCAAAGCCTGACAGGTCTGAATAAGGCGATTATCTACTGGTATCTCAGCGAAGACAATCTCACCACCTTTATTATCACCCCAGAGGCTGATCCCGTCATTCTAGAGCCAGAACAACGCCGTCAACCAGCGCGACAGTTTCGGACTTGGTTAACTGAATGGGATAAACAATACCTTGACTATGCCAGTAAAAAAGAAACGGAGAATAAACAAAATCACCCCTGGAGATTGTCACTTAACAGCCGTTTTGCCGAATTAAAGCGGATTTTACAGATCGATAAAATTCTCGAACCTTTGCCGGTTTCCGTTGATTCCCTGATTCTCATCCCCCACCGGGATCTGCACCGCTTCCCCCTACATACCCTCTTCCCCGAAAAATACACCGCCACCTATCTCCCCTCTGCTCAGGTCGGTTTGCGTCCCCAGTCCGGCGATTTCTCCTATTCTCCCCTCCTCAGCGTCGAAGACCCCAAAACGGAACAAAAACCCATGGATTTCGCCCAACTGGAATCAGCGATTATTAGCCATATCCTGCAACCGAGCCAGAGAATCAGCCCGAAAAAGGCATCACGCGAAAACGTCCCCAAAGCCCTCGAAAATGCCCATAAAACCTTTCATTTCACTGGTCACGGCTTTTATGACTCTTTTCGTCCCCAGGAGTCTGCGATCGCCCTTAGCGATGGTTTATTAACTGTCCGGGATATCAACAAGCTCAACCTCTCTAGTTACCGTCTCGTCTGTCTGGCTGCCTGTGAAACCGCTCTCACCGGCAAGGATGGCATTACTACCGAATACGTCGGCCTCGTCAGTGCTTTCTTGGCAGCGGGTGCGACTAATGTGGTCAGTACCCTCTGGCCGGTGAAGGAGATTTCTAGCGCTTGGTTTATGGTTAACTTCTATCAAAGATTATTAGCGGGTGAATCCCCGGCCCTAGCTCTGAAAAATACACAAAATTGGTTAAAAAATATCACTTGGCAGCAACTAGCTAACTGGATCGAGCAACTTGGACAACTTCCCGACCTAATGGAATGGGTCGATCGACTGGAGGCGCGGGCGGCGAATATTTTAAAGGAAGGCAGTACAATAGGGCTAGATCAGCTAACAGAATACAGTGATCCTTACTATTGGGCAGCCTATACCCTGACTGGACAGGACTAACTTATGGAAATCCCCAAAGCAATTATCGATCTTGAAGCGCTGCTAATCGCCCTCGCACAGCAGACTGAACCTTTGCCAGAATATCTACAGCGATCGCTCAAAGAAATTGAACGATTATTAAGGGAAGAACAACCCCAGGCAGCAACACAATTGCGGCAACTTGTCAAGGATTTTCCCCCCCTAGAAAAAGCTTATAAAAAAGCGATCGAAGAATTAGACGCAGCCTATGCTAACCAAGAACGCACCAAAAGTTTAAGCGTCATGTTTCCCGATAGTTTAGATTTCGAGTCCCTATTTATTAATGATGTTATTCCTAGCCAAGATTGGGTAAAAACTGCCCAAAAATTAGCTGGATCCCCCCTGCCCCCCTTGATAAGGGGGGTGCCGACAGGCGGGGGGATCCCCCTTGATCACGAGGGTGCTGATTCCCCTCGATTTTGGGATAAAGCTGATCGCCTGATGGTGGTAACGGTGGGAGGTGCAGCCCTAGGGGGATCGATTGCGGGAGTTTATGGCGCGGTTATTGGTGCGATATTAGCGGCGGGCTGCGGATGGTATATTACCTTTAGGAAAGCAAAATCAGCATAAATTTTTGATGAAGATTGTTAACTTTGAAAACGTTCTTTTGTTAATCGGAACCGTGCTTATTACCGCAAGCGTGGCACTGGTTACAAAAAAACAGCCAAGACGGGGAAACAATAAATCTTATCTAGAAATTCTTTTTGTTTCTGGGTTAAGTTTATCGGCTGTATTGGCAATGTCTAAGGTCGTCCATAAAGTGTTAACTGATGAAAATTTTCAGAATTGCCTTGGTTCGGATAGTCAAATCCTTCTTTTGTTAGCTGCTGTTCTCGGTATCTATATTTCTATTAAAGAGATTCGGAAATTATTTGAAGCGAAGTAATAGAAATGCCAGCTTTATCCATATCCAAAAGTTATACTAAATCCTGTTGAGAAGGTGTAGAATAGGCGTTGGGTTTCATGCTTTAACTCAACCTATGTTCTATAAACATTATCGGTAAACCCAAAAAAAAGGAAGCTAAATCATGAAAATTACGTTTTGCTAGGGGATAAGTTTGTACTACCTATTGACTGGCGATAGCGACGGAAGACGTGGGGTTACGCTAAAGTTGAGTTTGTTTTAACCACCATTCCAGCAGGACGGCGCGGCATTGCAGGCAGGTGAGGGATTTCAACAAATCGCTGACTCCGATTGAATTAGCGGGATAGGTCAATAGTTCGCTAGTAGATAAGCCGCCGTCGATATCGGCAGTAAAACCGTAAAGTTTCTGGTTGGAAAAGGAGCTATTTACTGCCCAACCCGCGCTGTTTAGGGGAGTTAATCGGGTCATTGCCGTTGCTTCAATTCCCAATTCTCGTTTTAGAGTCATTAATGCCGCCTCGTGATGGTCTTGCTCCTCGGAAATCCGACCGCCGGGGAAATCGAGGGTTGTTTGTCCCAGTCCGGGGCGATAACTGGGAGCGGGCAGCAGTATCATCGAGTTTTGAACGGGCAGAACGATGACGGAATCAGCTTTTTCAACCCGCCAATACTCTAATGACCGTCCTCGATCGTCTTGCAGGTGTTCCCCGATCAGGGTCAACCAGCGACAACGAAGTTCTAAAAAGCGATCGTTTACTGGCCATGCCGGACTCGATGGTTGTTGCATTTTTAACCTACTCTATATGGAAGCTGTTAAAACAGATTCAAGAACTCCTCGATCGCCGTGTCGGGGGACTGCATACATTCTTGGGCTGTAAACCTTGCGGTGGCGATTCCTTCTCGTAAAAGCAACCGGTCTCTTATGTAGTCGCGATGGGTCTGGCCATTTTCTTGATGGTGTTTACCATCGATTTCCAAGCTGATGCACTTGCCTTTTTGAAAAACCAAGAAATCTATCTCTAGTCTTCCCGTCATGGTAGATGCCGAGAGGGGAGAACCCTGACCACCTATCCGCCCCCTCGCATTGCCGAAAAATAACAAACCCCTTCTATCCAAAGCTTCAGCGATTTTTACCTCCACGGGCGATCGAAACATCATCCCGCCCCACTCGGTCGTTCCATTGTTGCTCCGACCGACGACGATGGCACTTCCCCTGACGATTTGCTCGATCCTTTCCTGCCAATGCTCATCGAAAAACAACCGCCACCAGTGTTGAGTGCCGTGACCATCCCTCTGATCGGCGTAGGCGAGATGCAGGTTCGGCTTGATCTCCATGTAGAATCCCGGCCTGGTTTTAGGATAAAGCCATTGATTGATCCGTTTCCTGAGATTTTTTTCCTTGTTAGCACTCAAGGCAACAAAAAAATCTAACAGTTGTGAGGTTCTCAATTCTCGCAATAGGGGAAGCTTCCCACCGACAGAGACCAATTCACCGCTATTTTCGGTTCTTTCATCGTTAAATTCCATAAGAAACTATTTTACCGAAAAATAACATTTTTGCCAGAGCATGATACATTGTGTCGAGAGGTGGAAGCTACTGAACGCCGATAGTTCTGCCCGATGATCCTAGGATAATCGATTGTTCTAATTTTTGAGGTTCCCAACCGACATTAAATCCCTTTTTCCAAGCGATTTCTCTCGCTTTTCTGTAAGTAGGAAAACTATCAGGTCTGACGATAAAAGCGATGTAATCTTGTTCGGGATTGAGACCACTTATAATTTCCTTAAACCGAGAATCAGTTTTCGATAACTGCTCGTTGGCTGTTCCCACATTTTTATTAAGTTTTTGGTACTGCCAAGCAAATGATTCGATGTCTATTAGTTGAGCTTGATAGGAATCGGTTTGTGGTCTAAATTCCCTAACTTTACTGACTTTTTCCTCAACACAACTTCTATATTGGCGCATTTTTTCTATATATGCCGTTAATTGTTCTAGACTATAGTAATAAGGCTCGATCGGTTCTGTGCAGGTAGGTAAGGTTTTAACAAAATCCTCAATTTGTCCAGAAATCATCTCGGTATCTAGATAACTAACGTGGTTATCTGCCACCTCAAAAAGATGAGGTTTTTTTTCGGTTTGAGAGACTAGAGGCGTTCGGATAGTGGTTCCCGACTGTACGGCTACCAGAGTGATAAATAAACTGACAAACATCAGAACTCCTACTGTATTAGTCATGATGTCAAGGAATGAATCAAGATTACCTATCGGCAAACTTGAACGATTATACTTTCTCAGTTTTCTCATTTATTTTTCCAATCAATTTTTTGCTTCCGATTTTATATTTAACTTCCAATCTTTATCCAAAGGTTCGTAACCGATATCTATTCCCCTTCCCTCGACCAAACTTCTAACTCTTTTAAAGGTATCGATTCCGTCCGGTCTGACCACAACGATGAGATATTCTTGACTAGGATCGATTTTCTTCAGTAATATTCCCAGTGGTGAGAACTCACTTTCCAAAACGGAGGCAGCTACAAAAACTTGTTTGGGATGTAAAATTACACCATCGGCTTGACACTCGATATAAAGGGGCTGTTTTGATCGATTCAAACCGTTATCGCTCTTGGCCACGATTGTTACTTGCTTTTGGCTGCCGATAATCTCGGAAGTAAGCACGATAATCAGGAGAATAAGACTGCCTATCGTGCAGGCTAGGATCGATAAAAATGGAAATAAATCTATCTGTATAGATTGTCGGCTACGCATCGCTCTAGGCATAATTTAAGTCCTTTCATCTTCCTGTTCTAAGAGTAGAATCCGGCGCGGCTTATTCAGTTGGTCTAATGTCGGTCTTAACCGCTCCAAGCTGGTCTGAATTTCCGCTAAAACACTTTCTAAAACGGCTTTTTCTTTGAGATTGCGGAGATTATCGTCTAAACTACGCTGTAAACTGTCGATCTCACTGATTTGAGCCGCGTATTTCTCCAAACTGCTTATTTTTTGTTCTAAGGCTTGGGCCGCCGCCTCCAATTTATAACCGACCACCAGAGCTTGTTCTTTAAATCCATCGGCTACCGCTAGATGATTTTGATGGATGGCCTTGACGGTTATTTTAATCTCATTTATTAGCCCTCGCTGTATTTTTATCTGCTCACCGAGAAAGGTCAAAAACTCCTGACGTTCTTTAGTTGTTGTCTCCCTTACCGTCTGGATTTCTCGAACTGTTTGAGCAACGGCCTCTCGTATGCCGTTTACTTCTTGCGTGAACCCTTTTGCCAATGCTGCCGCCGCTTGTTCTGCATAATGTTTGGCTGGTTCGATCAAGGTTTCGGGGGCTGGGAAATTTTGTCGGACGGCTTTGATTACCGCTTGCTCGACTATTTCCCCGGTAATGGTCGCGTTTCCTTTACTTTTATCTTGTAATCGTGGTAATACTTTATCGTTGATGTAGATATCGATCGCCAGCAGCAGACGGGATTCTAAACGCTCGACCATCACCAAAGGCAGCATCACCAATACGCTCATAAATAAAGCTAAAAGAGTGGTATCAAATGCGATCGCTAATCCTTGGGTCACAGTGCCGATACCCTCTTTAATTTGGTCGATATCGCTGGCATTTTCCAGAAATCCTGTAAATCCCCCCACCGAAGCACTGATGCCGAACACCGTGCCGATAAATCCCAGCAGCGGAATTGCCCAAACTAAAATCTTGGGTATGGTATAGGAAGACTCGGAGGCACTATGATAAAAAGCCGAATCTTCTAAAGAGAACTCGTTAGCGATTTGACGATTACCAGAGGTAATATACACGGCGATTACCCGACTACAACGACGGGCCAGCAAGCCCTTCTCTTTTGCTAGATTCTGTTGCAGATTGATCACCTGATTGCTTGTCGGATCCTCAAGGGATATATTGGATGGAATCAGTTCTTCCCCTAAAGTTCGCGCTTCTTTTTGAAGCTTAAAAAATTTCAGCAGGGTCAAAGCCGCCACAATTCCAGCAAAGGCGATCGTGAGAATTTGAGTGAATCCCCGCTCGTACAATAAAATCCCGATAAAAGTATTTTTGACGGGAAATAGCAGAGCGTAAATGGCTAGGGTAATTCCCAAGCCAATTCCAGAAACGAGGAGAAGATTCACGTCTAATTCCCTTCGATCCGATTTGAGCGAGTTTAAAACAAATTTGGCTTTCATGACCGATATTGAACAGGTTGATAGATTTTCATCGGGTTTATCTTTGACCGTCAAAGGATGCTCATCCTATCAATTCTTATTAAGGGATTGATGATTGAAACGGAATCAAGAGAAATTTTTCGTGTGTAGCTTTCGGACTTTGGTCGTTGGATTGATCAGGGGTTTCCCTAATTCGTACCTAGTGACGGGGAATCGGAAATTCTCTTTTTCTCCTACAGTGAGGGTTATGGCCTTTTGTCAACAGGGAAGTCCAGATATAACCGATTCTTGTGACCAGTGATCGCACATTTTACCCCGATTCGTATTGTTGATGAAGATTTAATAACATTTGTTTGATCCGGTTGCGTAATGGCTCTGGTGTAAGTACAATACAGCGATCTCCATAGGGTAAAATCTCCCGAATTAACCAAAAATGACTAGAGACTTTACGGGTTATAATCCTTTTCCCGTTTACCTCTCGGTCGTCGATATCCCTTGCCTTCCTTTCATAAGCCTTCACGAGGTCTTTTTCTAATTGTAATTGTACTTTTATAAAATCGAGACTGTCTCGCCATTGTTCTTCGATCGGGATCAGGCTTTGAATACGAGAGAATTTAAGACAGCGATTGTGAACAAGCTCGGGAAAGTCTCGCTGATCTTCTTCTGGCAGATCGACCGTTTCTTCACACCAGATCTCTAGATAGAATTCTTTTTCCCGAAACATGATCTCGGCAGAGCGAACGGTAAATTCTAGGGTCTGTCCCTGAGAATTTTTGTACATTACCCGAAAAGCTTGCTTGTCATGGATATAGCGCTCCACCGTGAGCCGCCAATCGCGATCGTACTGACTCACCTGTTCGGAAATCTCCCGACGCTCTTGAAGGGAGAGATTTCCCTTCTCTAAAAGAAAATTAGAAAGAGTCTGGGCCGGTTCGATGTGACCCGATCGCACCAGACGGTCGATCGCTTCCTTGATCGCTTCGACCCGCTTCGTCGAGAGGGTAAAGGGTTCACCGATCTCCAGTTCCCCTTCGGCGATGGCGACGATCAGACCTGACGGACTAGGACTTTTCCCCCAAAAGATGTCAAAGCGTCGGGCGATCGCCTCTAGCTTCTCCTTCGTGCCGGGAGGGATTGACAGTGTAATTGTTTCTTTTTTGCGATTCACCTGAAAAATGTACTTGTAAACTTAGAATATTTGTGCTACGATACCTATATTGTAATGATAAATGAGGACAAAGGACTATGAGCAAAGGATAGTTGAGAAGGATAACGAAGTGATCGGGGTTATTGCTGATTCCGCTATTCGTTTTAGGAAATCTCGAATCGGGGATGAGTTGACCGTTATGTTTTGCGATGGGTCGGTCAAAGTAAACAAAATTTAATCAAGCCTAAAGCTGATTAAAGGAGGAAAGTGCGATTATCAAGCTATCCCTATTAGGGAATTCCTTAAAAAAGACTATTTACAGTCTTGATTGCGATATTTTTTCAATTCCTTAGAGGCTTTTATCGCTGGACTATCATTTTAGCGGACAGTTGGGTGCTGATCAACCTCTCGATCTGTAAATTTTCTCTTTATTGCTATATTAACCTTTTAAAGTGATATAGTAATAAACGAACCAGACCTTACGCCTAGTCCGTCTATGTTGATTGACTACTTCATAGGTTATGACAAGGCTAGTCCGAGAGTCAACATATTGAGGTGAAAACCTATAGACCTCTTGCAAAAGTCTTAAGTCGATCCTTGTACAGCAACATTTTTGAAGATTATCAACTACTAATAAATAATTAACTGAAAGTCCCTCCCATTATTGTTTCTATCGTTTGTTTTCGGATTTATGCAAGAGGTCT